>NZ_DGMH01000031.1:7119-15325 GCF_002388305.1 Sulfitobacter sp. UBA4523 | reverse complement strand
GCTTGCGCTTTCTGCGCAGGGGCGGCGGCCTGAGACGACTGCGCAGGGGCAGTTTCAGCGGTGGGCTGCGTCTCTTGCGCGGCCGGCTGTTCGTCTTTGGCTTTGGCGGTGTTCTTTTCGGTGTTACCGGTCTCGGACTTATCTTTCTGTTTCTCGGCCCCTTTGGGCTGAGACTGCTGGCTGCCGCCAGAGAAAAGTGAACTTATTAACATAGATGTGCCTTTTCAGTTGGTTACCTACATGACTGAAGCACCTGCCTGACCGGTGTGGCGAAAAAATGGTCCAATTAAGGTTAATGCAAAGCTGAAATACCCGCGCAGATAGCATGCTGCGCGGGTGGGTGTGGTTTGATCACTCTTCCGGCGGGCGCAGAGCGATCACATGGATGCCGTCGCCGCCTTTGAACTCCTCGTTCTTGCGCATGAACTTGATCTCGCCGCTGGTGGTGATCTGGGCAAGCAACCGCGCCTCGGGGCTTTCGGCGCGCCAGTCTTCCAGCGTGAACTCCTCGGACAGACGCGTGCTGCGGAAGCGCCAGCCTTGGGCGATCAGATCACGCAGTTCCGCATGGGTCGCCTCTAGGCCCAAGGGCCGTCCGCCAAGGGTGCGGGGTAACTGGTGGCGGCTGCTTTCGGATTTCTCGCGCATTACCTGAAACACATTCTCGCGGCCGAATTCCGGTGCCAGGTCGGTGGTGACCAGCGTGTTGTAAGCGTCGTTATCCGTGGCAGCGATCAGCGTGGCATAGCTGACGAGTTCCACGCGCTGCTCTGCCGCCTCTGACAGAATATCGCCCGAGAATGTATCGATCCCCGCCGCGCGCGCCTTGCGCAGGCGGATGAAGTTGGGGTCGGTCATCAGCACCGGAATCTTCGCTTTTTTCAGCACTTCGGCCAGCTGCGTGGTCCAGTCCGAGCCGCCGATGATCACCACACCGGGCGTGTCCGCACCGGTCAGCCCCAAAAGCCGCGCAAAGGGGGCGAGGGTGAAGCCGTTGACCACCACGGTCACCGCCACAAGCGCAAAGGCAAGCGGTGCGATCAGGGCGGCGTCCTCGAACCCGAGGCTGAGCAGGCGTTCGCCGAACAGACCCGCGACCGCGACCAGCACGACGCCGCGCGGTCCGGTCAGGGCCACCAGCAATTTTTCGCGGAACGGGATGCCCGACCCGACGAGCGAGATAAACACCGTCACTGGCCGTGCGACCAGCACGACCACAGCGACAAACGCCGCCGCGCGCCAGTCAAGATTGCCAAGCGCCTCTACATCCAGCCCTGCGGCCAACAGGATGAACACGCCCGACACCAGCAGCACGGTGGCATGTTCCTTGAAGCGGCGCATTTCCTCGTAGCTGGGCAGTTTGGAGTTCGCGATCACGATCCCCATGATGGTCACCGCCAGCAGCCCGCTTTCATGCAGCACGGCATCGGACGCGGCAAAGACCCCCAGCAGCAGGGCAAAGAGCACGGGCACCTTCATATATTCGGGCACCCAGCCGCGTTTGAAGGCGCGCGACAGGCCGATCCCCGCAGCGACACCGGCGGCAGTGGCGACGGCGGCACCGATAAACAGCTCCAGCATCGCCTCGGACGCGGTGGTGGCGGTGTTCAGCGCGATCACAACCTCGAAGGCCAGCACAGCGGCCAGCGCGCCGATGGGGTCGTTCAGGATTGCCTCCCATTGCAGCAGGGTGGCAGGGCGGCGCGACAGCCGCGCGGTGCGCAACAGCGGCGCGATCACCGTGGGGCCGGTCACGATCATGATCCCGCCAAAGACGGCCGCGCTGGACCAGCTGAGCCCCGCCACATAATGCAGCGACAGCGCCGACATCAACCAGCCAAGGGGCGCGCCGATATAGACCAGCCGCCGGACACCGCCGACCGCGTCCTGCAGCGTGTGAAAGTTCAGCGACAGACCGCCCTCGAACAGGATAATCGCCACGGCGATAGAGATCATCGGCCCCATCAACGGCCCGATATCCCGTGCGGGGTCGAAGATCCCCAGAACCGGCCCGATCAGGATACCGGCCACCAGCATCAGCACGATCGCGGGCATGCGCAGCCGCCATGCGATCCATTGAGACCCCACCCCGATCGCGCCGACCAATGCGATCGCAGTTACAGGATTTAGCGCGCCGAGTGTTTCTGTTGCCACAATGTGAACCCTTTATAATCAAAGCGATGACGTAACGCGGACCATCCCGCTGACAATGGCCGGTGTGAAATTTTAGGGGGTTCCCCTGTCGCAAGCCAGCGATCTATCGTGCTGAACGACAAAAGGCCCCGACGTCAGGGGCCTTTTGCGCGAGGGTATGGGGCAGGGCGCGTGGCCCCGCGAGGTCAGTCGTCGACGCGGCTGTCGGCCAGCGTGCTAAAGGCGAGGTTCTTGAAGATCAGCCGCAGCGGCCCCCGATTGGCAGGCGATTGGATCATCAGCAGCGCGATCATATCTTCGGCAGGGTCCGCGTGATAGCCGGTGCCCGCGGCACCTCCCCAGTAGTATGAGCCGGCAGAGCCAAACGACGGGGCGTTGCCAGTATCGAGCCGCACACCGTACCCCAGACCAAAGCCGTAGCCGGGGCCAGGCAGGTAGTATTTACCGGGTTTGATGCCTTCAAGGTGGTTCGAGGTCATCAGCTGCACCGACTTAGGCGACAGCAGCCGCGTGCCGTTCAACTCTCCGCCATTCAGCATCATCTGCGCGAATTTGGCGTAGTCATGCACGGTGGACATCAGCCCGCCGCCGCCCGACTGGTTCGGCTTGCGCACGCGCGGGTCAAAAACATCGCGGCTGCCCAGTTTGGCCTGATCGGCGAAGGGTTCGGCGATCCGCGGGAAATCCGCAGCGTCATCGATGTAGAAGGCCGTATCCTCCATCCCCAGCGGGTCGAAGATACGCGCCTTCATGAATTCTTCGAGCGTCTGGCCTGAAGCGACCTCTACCACCGCGCCCAGAACATCCGTCGCGCGGGAATATTCCCATGTGGTGCCGGGGTCATGCTCCAGCGGCAGGGACGCCAGCAGATTGGCCTGCTCGATCGCCGTGTTCTCGGGCGAGGCGACCCCGGCCGCGTTATAGGCCTCGCGCACGGGACCGGCCCCGAAGAAGCCATAGGTCAGCCCCGAGGTATGGCGCATCAGGTCGCGGACGGTCATCACGCCTTTGGCGGGGCGGGTCACGGGCTTGCCCTCGGCGTCTTTCTCGCCGGTGACCACACTCAGGGTCTTATAGGCGGGCAGATAGGTCGAGACAGGCGCGTTCAGCAGCAGTTTGCCTTCTTCGACCAGCATCATCGCGGCGACGGATGTGATGGGTTTGGTCATGGAGTAGATGCGGAACAGCGTGTCTTCGGTCATCGGCTCCCCGTCGGGGGTGCGTTTGCCCATGGTGGACAGATGCGCGATCTGACCGTCGCGGATCAGCATCAGCACGGCCCCCGGCGTCATCCCCTTGTCCACCAGCGCGCCAAAGGTGGCATCCATCCGCGCCAGTCGGTCAGGGTCGAACCCCAAGGCGGTCGCATCGCCGCGGGGCAACTCTTGGGCCCATGCGGGGGTTAGGGTGGCAAAGGCGGTGCCAAGGGCCAGCGCCCCGGCGACCAGACCTGATCTGAAATGTTTCATTATATCTCCTCCCGGTTGTTGTGATCCGGTGGGACCACGACCCAAGGTTAGGAGCGTGCACGCCGCTGTGGCAACCTGCCTGACGGCTGTCAGGGTGGCGGCGGGGCTTTGTGACGTAGGATAACTTGTGCCGCGATGCAGCGTACGCGGGGGCGGGGCGAAGGGTTTTTCGGCCTAGGCAGGAAAGACCGTAGGCGCGTCGCCCTCTGCCCATTGCGGGTATTTATCCATCACGGCGGTAAAGGCCTGCGCGGTCAGGAACCGGTCCAACCACGCCTGCAACTGCGGCCAGGGCTGCGCGTCGAACCAGGGTTTGTCGATGAAGGCGAACTGCCGCACGAAGGGGGCAATCGCCATGTCGGCAAGGCTGGGGGTGTCGAAAATATAGGTGCCAATTTGCGCGTCCAGCGCCGTCAGATGGGCGGCGGCTTTGGCCCGCTCTGCCTCCGGATCGGCGTCGGGATAGCGGGTGGCGTATTTCGTGCGGTCCAGTGCGTGTTTGAACGGCCCGTCGCAGCGGTTGATCCAGTCCCATCCCGCGTCAGGCATGTTCAGCAGCCCTTCGGGATCGTGTCGGCGCAGGGCCCAGATCATGATGTCGAGGCTTTCGTCAATGACCTCGCCCGTATCCAGCGCCAGACAGGGCACCGTCCCACTGGGCGAGGTCGCCAGAAAGGCGGCGGGCTTGTCGCGCAGCACGACCTCGCGCAGCTGCACCTGCTGGCGGGCCGACCGCAGCGCCAGCCGCGCGCGCATGGCATAGGGGCAGCGCCGGAAAGAATAGAGCACGGGCATCATGGCAGCACGCTGAGCCAGAGCCACGCGGTCAGCACCGACCCCACCGTCGCCACCAGCACCGAGCTTGCCGCGACCCGCCGCGCGCGGCCATACATATTGGCGAAGATATAGGCGTTGAACCCCGGTGCCATCGCTGCCGTCAGCACGCCCGAGCGGAACAGATCCTGCGGCAGGCCAAAGCCGCTGCCCATGAACCAGACAATCGCGGGATGCACGATCAGTGACAAAAGGCAGACCATGGCGATGGTCTTGCTGTCGCCCTCGGGGCGGTACTGGATCAACACGCCGCCCAAGGCAAAGAGCGCCGCGGGCAGGGCGGCGCGCACGACCAGCGACAGCGCGTCGTCGATCACACCGGGGATCGCCAGCCCGCTAAAGTTCACGGCAAAGCCCGCGAGGATGCCCAGAACCAGCGGATTGTGGAACATCGCCCGCGCCACATTGCGCGCAAAGGCCGGTCCGGATTGGCCCCGGTTGCGCACGAACTCCATCACCGTGATCCCCAGCCCGTAGCAGAACGGCGAGTGGATGGCGATGATCGCAAAGTTCCCGATCAGCGCCTCGGGCCCATAGGCGCGTTCGGTGATCGGCAGCCCCAGCAGGACCGAGTTGGAAAAGAGGCTGCAGAACCCGATGGCCACACAGTCTTCCCAGTCGCGTTTGAACAGGATGCGCGCGCCGAACAGACCCAGCGTGAAGCAGACCGCCGCGCCGGTGTAGAAGCTGAACAGCAGTCGCGGGTCGAAAGAGGCCGATAGATCCAGATGCGCGATTGATTGGAACAGCAGGCAGGGGATCGCGAAGCTTTGCGCGAACCGCATGACCCCGTCGATGCCCGAGACCGGAAAATACCCACGCCAGACAGAGACATAGCCAAAGCCGATGACAAGGAAGACGGGCAGGATGACTTCGAGAAGCGTTTGCACGAGAGATATGGCCTTGGGTGCGGGTGGCGCTGTCGGAGTGGGGGTTTCACACCCCCACGCCCCCGTGGAGTTTATAGGGCAAAATGAAGTCCGGACCCCGCGGGCGGGGGCTAGACCGGAAAGCTCAGGGTCATGCCATCAAAGGCGGGTTCGATATGGTCGGGGGTTTCCGCGGCCAGCGTGTCATAGTCGAGGTCGTTGTGCATATTGGTCAGCACAGCGGTTTGCGGTGCCATCTGTTCGATCCAGTCCAGGGTCTGAGCCAGGTGGCTGTGGGTTGGATGCGGGTCGCGGCGCAGCGCGTCGACGATCCAGCAGCGCAGGCCCTTGAGGTGGGGCCAGATGTCATCGGGGATCTGCGCCACATCGGGCAGATAGGCCACATCATTGACGCGGAAGCCAAGCGCATCCATCCCGCCGTGGTTCACCAGAAAGGGCGTGAAGCAGAGCGTGCCACCGGGCCCGTCGATCGTCACGTCGCCGTCAATATGGTTCATCTCGAGGATCGGCGGGTAGGACGATCCGGGGGGCTGGATGAACACATAGCCGAAACGGTCCAGCAGCGCCTCGCGCGTGGGCGTGTCGGCCCAGACCGGCAGACGTTGGCGCATGTTGATCACGATCATCCGCAGGTCATCCAACCCGTGCACATGATCGGCGTGGGAGTGGGTATAAAGCACCGCGTCCAGCCGTCCGACGCCCGCATCAAGCAGCTGGCTGCGCATATCGGGGGAGGTGTCGATCAGCACCGATGTCGTGCCCGCATCCGTGATCCGCTCGACCAGGATGGAGCATCTGCGTCTTGCGTTCTTGGGGTTGGCCGGATCGCAGGCCCCCCAGTGCCCGCCAAGGCGCGGCACCCCGCCAGACGAGCCGCAGCCCAGGATGGTGATCTTCATCTCGGCCATCAGGCGGCGTCCTGATATTGGGCGGCCTTGGTAAACAGCCGGTCGAAATTCGCCTGCGTCTGCGCGGCAAAGCTGGCATAATCGATGCCAAAGGTTTCTGCCCCACGCCGCGCCGTATGGGCGGTAAAGGCCGGTTCGTTGCGTTTGCCGCGATGGGGCGGCGGGGCCAGATAGGGGCTGTCGGTTTCGACCAATATCCGGTCCAGCGGGGCATCGGCAAAGATGTCGCGCAGGTCCTGGGATTTTGGGAAGGCGGTGATGCCCGACATCGACAGGTAGAACCCCAGATCCAGCGCCGCACGGCCAAGCGCCTGTGTCGAGGAGAAGCAGTGCATCACGCAAGGGTAGGCCCCGTTGGCATGTTCCTCTCTGAGGATACGGGCCATATCGTCATCGGCGTCACGGGCGTGGATGATCAGGGGCAGGCCGCTGTCACGGGACGCGGCGATATGGGTGCGCAGGCTGGCTTGCTGCGCCTCGGCGCTGTCAGCGGTGTAGTGGTAATCCAACCCCGTTTCGCCGATGCCCACCATCTTGGGGTGTTGGGTCAGCGCCATTAGGTCGTCATAGCTGGCCATCGGCTCTGTCGCGACGCTCATCGGGTGGGTGCCGGCGGCATAGAAAACCGGGGCATGCGCCTCGGCAATGGCACGCACGGCGGGTTCGTTCTTGAGCTTGGTGCAGATGGTGACCATGCGTGTCACCCCTGCGGCTTGGGCGCGGGCGATCACATCGGGCAGTTCACCGTCGAAATCGGGAAAGTCCAGGTGGCAGTGACTGTCGGTGATCGGGTGAATGTCGCGGGTGCTGTCTGTCATGCCTGGGGTCCTGCCTGTTCGTCTTGCGTGGGCTAGCGCGGTGCGGCGTCGCCCATCTTGAACAGGGTATCTAGGACCAGTGCGGCAGGGTCAAGGTTGACCGCCATCCCGTGGCGCGCGCGGGTGCCGATGTCTTGCGCGGTCTCGGCCCAGACCCGTCCTTGGGCGGGGGTGGGCGACAGGCGGGTCAGCACCGCGGCCTCGTTCGGGGCGGCGGCGGTTTCGGGTGGGCGGCCAAGGGCACCGGTGCGGGCCAATCGCAGCATCAGCAGATCCACCAGCGTGAACAGCAGTGACAGTTTTTCTTCGGCCCCGCGGGCGGCGGCGGCCTCTGCCAGTTTGAGCGCGCGGGCGCGGTCCAGCCGCGGCATCGTATCAAGCAGGGCGACCAGTTCGCCATACATCGCGAGCCCGCCCATCAGCGACAGGGACAGCGCGCCGCCGACAGACCCGCCGGAAAGCGCCGCGAGCGCTGCGGGATCGCCCTGAATATCCACCTCGGACTGCCCGAGCGCCTGCGCCATATCGTCCGGCGTCAGGGTGCCAAGCCGCAGGGTCCGGCAGCGCGAGCGGATGGTGGGCAGCAGGCCGGAGGGGCGGTGGCTGATCAGCAGCATGATCGCGCGGGCGGGCGGCTCTTCCAGCATCTTGAGCAGAGCGTTCGCGGCATTGGGGTTCATCAGGTCGGCGTCATCGACGATCACGACACGGCGCCCGCCATCGGCAGCGGACATCTGGAAGAACCCGTTCAGCTTGCGGATGTCATCCACGACGATCTGCTTGCGCAGCCGTTTGGTTTTCTCGTCAACAGAACGCGTGATCGCCTTCAGCGCGCCTTCGCCCCCGGCCGCAATGCGGCGGGCGACGGGGTGGTCGGGATCGATATCAAGGCTGATGGGGGCGGGGGTGTCGAACATGCCGCCGTCCTCCGCATCGGGGGTGGCCAGCAAGAACCGCGCAATACGCCACGCCAAGGTGGCCTTGCCCACCCCACGCGGTCCGGTCAGCAGCCAGCCGTGGTGCAGCTTGCCCGAGTTGAAAGCATCGAGGAACGCGGCCTCTGCCGCCGACTGGCCGAAAAGCTGCGGCGTGTCGCGCGGGTGGCGCGCGCCGTCGATACGGTCGGGCTGGGG
>NZ_DGMH01000031.1:0-7019 GCF_002388305.1 Sulfitobacter sp. UBA4523 | reverse complement strand
TCGATACGGTCGGGCTGGGGGGCGTCATCACTCATGTCACGTGGTCTAGCAGATTGCGGCGGCAGGAAAAGGGGTCAGCGCGCATCAAGACGCGGGCGCACCTGCGCAAACACATCCGCCGCCACCGCATCGATGGATTGTGCGCCGTTGATGGTGACGAAACGATCGGGGAATTCAGCGGCAAGCGACAGGAAGCCGGCGCGCATGGCGACCTGCAGGCTTTCGCCGAAATCCTCGAACCGTTCCTCGACCGTGTTGCGCGACAGCGCGCGGCTGAGCCCTTCGCCGGGGTCCATATCGATCAGGACGGTGACATCGGGCTCGACGCCGATCATCAGGCTGTGCAGTTGGTCCACGGCACCGCGCAGGTCACCACGGCTGAGCCCCTGATACATGCGGGTGGAATCGGCAAAGCGGTCGCAGATCACGATCTTGCCCGCCTCAAGCGCAGGCAGGATCGTGCGTTCAAGGTGATCCCGACGGGCGGCGGTGAAAAGCAGGATCTCGGTTCGGGCGGACCAACGGTCAGGATCGCCCTGCAAAACCAGGGCGCGAATTTCCTCGGCCCCGGGGGAGCCGCCGGGTTCGCGGGTCAGCACGACCTGATGCCCGTCGGCCTCAAGCCGGTCTTTCAGTAATTTGGTCTGGGTCGATTTGCCCGAGCCGTCGATGCCTTCGAAGCTGATGAACAGGCCCTTGACCGCGGTGCTCACGAAGCGGCCTCTGGCCCTTCGTTCAACCGGGTCAGCAGATGGCGGGCTGCGGCTTCAAGTTTGACCATGAACCCCCCTGCGGCAACGCTGTCGCGGGCAACCAGCGGTGCACGTACCTCTGGCAGGTCACCGCGGGTCAGCACCAGTTCGCCGATGTTCTGGCCCTTGGTGATGGGCGCGCGCAGCGGGCCGGTATAAACCACCTCGGCAGAGACATCGCTGCCGCCGGACACAGGCACTAGCACCGACAGATCGCTTTCCAGTTCAAGGCCAACGGCACCCTGCGCGCCAAGCGCCACGGGGGCTTCGGCAATCATTGTGCCGGCTTTGCCCATGGACCGTTGCGAGAATTGGCGGAAGGCCCAGTTCACAATCGATTCCGATTCCTGCGCGCGGGCCGCGGCGCTTTCGAGACCGGACAGAACAAACACAACGCGGCGGTCGCCCTGTTTGGCAGAGCCGACAAGCCCGTAGCCTGCTTCTTCGGTGTGGCCGGTTTTCAGCCCGTCCGCGCCGATGCCAAGCCCCAGCAGCGGGTTGCGGTTGGTCTTGTTTTGCGGCGCGCGCCCGTCAAACAGGAATTCGCGCTGCGAGAACATCGGGTAGTACTGCGGGTAATCCTCGATCAGGCGGGTGGCCAGCAGCCCCAGATCGCGCAGCGACATGCGGTGACCGGCGGCAGGCCAGCCGTTGGAGTTCGCGAAGGTCGAGTTGGTCATGCCCATCTGCTGCGCCCGCTGGGTCATCAGGCGGGCAAAACCGGCCTCTGACCCATCGGGGCTCAGCGCTTCGGCGATCACGGCACAGGCGTCATTGCCCGACAGCACGATGATGCCGCGCAGCAGGTCTTCGACCTTTACGCGGTCGGTGGTGTCCAGAAACATGGTCGACCCGCCGTAGGACATGGCGTGCTGCGACACGGGCAGTTCCTCTGTCAGGTCCAGCCCGCCATTGCTTTTGCCCCGCTCGATCGCCTCGAACGCCATATACAGCGTCATCAGTTTCGACATGGAGGCCGGCGGCAGGGGTTCATCCGCGTTCTTGGTCAGCAGCACGGTGCCGGTGGTCTGGTCGACCACATAGGCCGCGCGGGCCTGTGTCTCGAACGCCTGCGCGGGCAGGGCCAACAGAAGGGTCGCAATCGTGGCTGCAAAAATACGGATCATGGCAGTTTCCTTTGGCGGTGGGTCAGTTCGACACGGCGTAGGCGTCAGAGAACCCTTCGGTCTTGATGGATTTCAGCAAATTGGTCAGTTCGGATTTCGTTGCGGCAGGGCCGACGACCACGCGCCAGAACGGCTTGTCGTTGATCTCGCTGCGTTTGACGGTGGGCAACATGCCCGCGCTGCGCATCTGGTTGGCCGCGCGTTCGGCATTTGCCTCTACGCTGAAAATGCCGATCTGGACAAAGGGCTTGGCCAGCGAAGACGCAGGTTTGGGGGCTGCGGGTTTCGGGGCCGTAGGGGCAGCGGGTTTGGCCGCAGCGGGGGCGGCATCAATCGCGGCACCAGCCGTGACAGCGACCGGATCAAGCGTGGTTTCTGTCACTTCCGAGGGGGTTTCGATCGTGCCCTCGGGGGCTGCGTCGGGGGCAGGGGTGTCGTCGACCTCCTGACGGCGCAGGGCGGTGACGTTCAATGGCGCAGGGGCACCGGCCAGAATACCAAGGGCCGCCGCCGCATCCGACGACATCTGCAGCTTGGGCCCGGGCAGATCGCGTTCACGGCGGAACAACGCGCCGATGACGAATTTGCCATTGGCCTCGTTGCGGATGATCACCCGTTCGGGATCTGTGACATCGGGATGCGCGACCCAGACACCGCCAAGGCTGGGGCGTCCGTCCCAAAGCCCCTGATCACTGACCGAGAAAACCTCGGGCGCTTCGACGTCACGCTCCACCAGCTTGGTCGAGCTGGACGGTGCCGCCGCAGAGCCTTTCTGACCGCCGGTCAGATTGCCGACCGCATCGCAGCCCGCCAAAGTCGTCATCATCAGCAAAACCCCTACCGTGCACCGCAGCGGCCGGTTGCCAGAAAAAGGGTGTAGCCTGAGGCTGTTCATGTCCGTCGTCCTTGCCTGCTGGCGCGGCGTTGTCCGCCGCCGCCTGATCGCGCCGTCAATACGGCATGTTTGATGCCCCATTGCCGGGGTCTTTGCGCTACACTAGCGCGGGTACAGGGGTTTTGGAAAGGCTGACAGGACGGCATCGGCAAATTTCCCCACCCGGCCGGAACCCGCCCAACACGGGCTGCCGCTGTCTTGCGTTACGGTGCCACAGTGCGCGTCATTTCCAGGTTTGCAGAATCGCTGACACCCCTCTATGCGGTGCTTGCTGCGGAGGAGTGGCAGAGTGGTCGAATGCACTGGTCTTGAAAACCAGCGTGCGTGAGAGCGTACCGTGGGTTCGAATCCCACCTCCTCCGCCAATATCCCACCTCTCCATCACGTCTCTCCCCAATTCCGCGCCTGTCGTGGAACCGTCACCTTTGCGTTACGCGGCTGTTACCAGAATCGCGGATCAGGGGCCGTCTTTAACGGAGAGCCTTATGAAACACCCTATTCTTCCTGTTGCCCTGTCCCTTCTTGCCGTCCCCGCTGCCGCGCAAGAGACGTTTGATGCCACGCTTGCGGGCCATGCCTACCTGCCTGCGCTGAGCCTTGTCGCGCCGCCAGCGGATGCGCCGAAGGATGCGTGGATCAGTGGTAAATTCACTGGTGGCGCGCGTAATGGCGTGCCGATGTCGGTGCCGGGCGATACGGGCGGGCTGCATGGCAAACGGCTGACGGGGCTGAACCTGCCCTTCATCGGCCAGCCGTTGCAGGGGTTTTCCGGTTTCGCGATGAACCGTGCCGAGGATGGGTCGGTCTATGTGCTGACGGACAACGGCTTTGGCTCCAAGGCGAACAGCCCCGATACGCTGTTGTTCTTCAGCCGGATGGACGCTGATTTCGACACGGGCGAGGTCGAGATCAAGGAAACCGTTTTTCTGCATGATCCCGATTTCAAAGTGCCCTTCCGCATTTCCTATGGCGGGACAGACAGCCGCTATCTGACCGGCGCGGATTTCGATCTGGAGAGCATCCAGCGCGTTGGCGACAGCATCTGGATCGGCGAGGAGTTCGGCCCCTATCTGATCGAGGCCACATTGGACGGGCGGATCAAGGGCGTCTATCCGACGATGGTGGATGGTGTTCAACTAAAAGGGCCGGACACGCCCGGTATCTCGGCCACATCGGTGAAGGGGACGGATTGGACGGTGCCACGCTCGGGCGGGTACGAGGGCATGGCGCTGCAGCCTGAGACGGGTTTGCTGTGGGCTATGCTTGAGAAACCTCTGCTGGCCGCGAGCGGCGAGAGCGAAGGTGATTTCCTGCGCGTCATGGCCTTTGACCCCGAGGCACGCGACTGGACGGGCGAGGGCTTCAAGTTCAAGCTGGCCGAAGGGGCCACGGCGATCGGTGACTTCAACTTCATCGACGAGACCCGCGCGCTGGTGATCGAGCGTGACAATGGCGAGGGCGAGCCTTCGTTGAAATGCGCCGGTGACCCGCAGGCAGATTGTTTCCCGAACCCCGCGATGGTCAAGCATGTGGTCCTGATCGATACCGCCGATGTGGATGCAGAGGGCTATGTGCGCCGCATCGGCCAGATCGACCTGATGAACATCGCCGACCCCGAGGGCAAGGCCCGCATCGAAACCGATGGCGGCGAGGCAGGGCGGTTCAGCCTGCCGTTCTTCACCATCGAGGACGTGATGCGGGTGGACGAGACGCACATCATGGTCGCCGTGGACAACAACCTGCCGTTCTCTTCCGGGCGCAAGCTGGATGCCGCTGCGGATAACGAAGTGGTGCTGCTGAGCGTGCCCGAACTGCTGGCCGCGCAGTAACCTGACGCGCCCCTGTCGCAAAGGATGCCGAGGGGGCGTTTCACACCCTAGACACACCCTAGGCCCCGCCATTGCCCGCGCGCCCCCAACCTTTGGGAGGATGCCGGTTGATGTGCGGGGCTTTGCCGTGTCAGAAAAAGCGAGCGCCCGCCTGATGGCATCGCCGTTCCCTGACACCCGCGCCTTGGGACAGGGCACAGGGATGGTACGGTGGGCCTTGGCAAAAGGATCTCCCCTATGACGTTTCAGATCGGCATTGGCCCGAATAATCGCAAATCCGCCTATTTCGATGCGACTGTCGCAGAGGGTGTGGCTTGTTTCTCGGTCTATAATCACATGTTCATACCAGCGCATTATGGCGACCCAGAGGGGGAATATGACGCGCTGATGAACGGTGTGGCTATGTGGGATGTCGCGGCGCAACGCCAGGTCGAACTGTCCGGGCCGGATGCGGCGCGGCTGATCCAGTATCTGACCACGCGCGATATGTCGAAAACCCGGATCGGGCAGGGGCGCTATGTGCCCATGTGCGACCATCAGGGGCGGCTTATCAACGACCCCGTGCTGCTCATGCTGGCGCAGGATCGATATTGGCTGTCGATTGCGGACAGTGACATCGCCCTATGGGCCAGCGCCATCGCGGCAGAGCGCGGGTGGGACGTGACCGTGGTTGAGCCAGACGTCTCCCCGCTGGCGGTTCAGGGCCCCAAGGCCGAGGCGGTGATCACCGCGCTGTTCGGCGACTGGGTGCGTGATCTGAGGTATTTCGGCTTCAAGCAAACGCAGCTGGGGGATATCCCGCTGGTGCTGGCGCGGTCGGGCTGGTCGAAACAGGGCGGCTTCGAACTGTATCTCCAGGACAGCAGTCGCGGGGGGGGAGCTATGGGCAAAGGTAAAGGCCGCAGGCGCGCCCTTTGGCATCCGCCCCGGTGCGCCCAATGACGTTGAACGGATCGAAAGCGGGCTGGTGTCCTATGGTGCGGATGGTCGTCTTCAGACCAACCCCTGCACCCCGTATGACATCGGCCTGGGCAAGCTGGTCGATCTTGAGACCCCCGAGGATTTTATCGGCAAAGAGGCGCTGCGCCGTATTGCCGATGAAGGCACGCAACGGGAAAGGTCAGGCTTTGTCATCGCGGGCGCGCCACTGACGGGGGCGGGACATTCAATTCCCGTGCTGGACGATAAAGGCCAGCCGCGCGGTGTGCTCAGCGACTACGTCTATTCCAAACGTTTCAAGGCCAATATCGGGGTCGGGATGATCGCATCGGATGCAAAGCAAGCGTCGCTCCACGTGGTCATCGGGGACGAGGCCCGCAAAGTAACCCTGCGCAGCCTGCCATTTGACAGCTGACCTAAGGCGGTGGTCCCGCCGTTATGGCAGGATCACCCGCACGCCGGGAATTTCCTGAATGCGCGCAACGTCTTCGTCGTAAACCTCGGTCATCTCTTCGACCAGCTCTTCGGTCCAGCTGGGCATGTCCAGCTCTTCCTCGAGCGCGTCGTCGATCACGTATTTGTCCAGAAACGCCGCGATCACGCGCGGGTGCTCTGCCGTTGTCATCTCGGGGTGGGAGGCCAGATAGGATTTGAACCGTTTCATGCCTTCGGGGCGCATGATCGTTTCCAGCAGGTCGAATTCGCCGTCCAAGGGTGCCATCGTGGGCAGGCCCGCCATCTCGCGCATGATCTGCCCCCAGATCAGGGGGGCGTCTTCGTTGCACCATACGGTCACGGGAATCTCGGGCGCAGAATCACGTAGCAGCGCCAGCGTGTCGGACCAACGCACATCCAGCGGATCCTTGTCGCCCCAGAACTGCGGCGGAGATTTATCGGCCGACACATCATACAGCACCGGCAGCAGGGTCGCGGGATTGCGGATGCCCATGAAAATCTGCAGCTCATCCTCGGGGAAAAGCTGCGCCATGCGCATCATCCGCACAGGGGCAGCGGGATAAAGCATCCCTTCAACAACCGCCGTCGCAGGGGTGCGAAAGAAGTTCGCGTCGGAAAAGATCACCCGATCCGCGTCGGAATCCCCCATGACCGCGTCCAGCAAGACATCCCGCGCCCCGTCCGAGGCGGATGTTTTATACATCGCATTCAACGTATCGCGAAACAGACCACGATAGGTTGCGGGGCTCGGCACATGGGTGCCCGCCTGCGTCAAAAGATCGTGGTTCGACTGGAGGCTTTTCAGCAGCCTGTCTTCTTCGGTGTAATGGGCACCTGTGTGCAAAATCAACTGCATGAACGTCTTCTCACCCTTACTGATACCGGCTTTCCAATAGCCTTTCCTGCGACTTGTGTAAAACTGCAAAAAATTGACATTTCCCCTCTTGCACGGCCCGCAGCAATCTCTTAAACGCTCCCTCAGTGCCCCTATAGCTCAGCTGGTAGAGCAACTGATTTGTAA
>NZ_DGMH01000014.1:701-9835 GCF_002388305.1 Sulfitobacter sp. UBA4523 | reverse complement strand
AGGGGCGCCCGTCCTCGTGGAACATCCAGATCGGCAGCAGCGCCGAGGGCGCATCAAGCCAGGGCATCGGCAGAAAGCCGCGTTCGGTCGGGTGCAGGATGCCATCGGCATCGCCGCTTTCAAACACCAGCGGGCTGTCGTCAATGTCTTCGCCCCAGATATCGAGGTTCAGCACCGACATGGGAAAGCGCGTACCGTCCTCTACCACCTTGTCGGCAAAGCGCGTGGGGATGCGCTTGCCGCGGGCCTGACCATTGAGGTCGGCGGCGGCCACACGGATTGTGCGGACCTGAGGATGTTTGCGGAGCCAGTTTTTCATATCACACCTTGCAAGCGGCGGGCATGAACGGCGTTCTTACAACGTGAAAACCGGGGGTAGCGCCCACGCGCTAAATAATTTGATCAAAAAACAGATACTACCGGATCAGATTTAGACGCAAGCGAATTTTCCGCACCGCAGCCTGAGGCACATGGCGGTTCAAACGGCGGTTGATCAGCCCGAAGATGGCAATGATCACCAGCGTCAGCAAAATGAAGTAGCCCGCCAAAATCGGGTAGGGGATAAACGGGTTAAACGTCTTGTCCGCGAAATAGCTGGCGTAATACAGCGCGTCCCCGCGTTGTTGCAGCGCCGGAAAACCGGTGAAAAACACCAGCGTTGTCGCATGAAACAGGAAGATTGCCTCGTTTGTATAGGCGGGCCATGCCAGCCGCAGCATGGTGGGCCAGATGATGCGCTTGAACCGCGACCAGCCGGAAATGCCGTAGGCATCGGCGGCTTCGGTGTCGCCCTTGGGGATGGATTGCAGCGCGCCATAGAAGATCTCGGCCGAGTAGGCAGAGGTGTTGAAGAACAGAACAATCAGCGCCCCAAGCCACGCAGAGGTGAACATATCAAAGAACGGGTGCACAGATTTTAGGCTAAGGAACAGGAAATAGCCAAAGAAGAACTGGATGAACAAGGGCGAGCCGCGGAACAGGAAGATAAACCATTCGGCCGGTTTGCGCAGCCAAGGGCTGGGGTGGGCCTTAGCCACGGCCAGCGCGGTCGCCAGCAGGAAGCCGCTGACCAGCGCGAAAAACCCGTAGTAGACGTTCCAGATCATGCCCGACCCGATCAGGGTGAACTGGTCACACAGCGTAAAGTCACTGCGCGGCAGCAGCCGTTCGCCATAGCCAAGCGAGCGCAGCCCGTAGGATTGGATGGTTTCCCAACAGGTCATGCCGCTGCCTTTCGCTGTGCTTCGCCGCCGGCGGTGGCCTGACCCTTGGTCAGACGGCGCATCAGCCGGTCGAGCACAATTTCAGACACACGGGTAAAGCAGAGGTAGAACACCAGCAGCGCCAGAAAATACCACATGCGCCAGTCGGGATGGGGGTAATCGGTAAAGCGCGGGGTCTTGGCTCCGCCCAGATCACGCGCCCAATAAACGATGTCTTCGACGCCCAGCAGGAACAACAGCGGGGTGGCCTTGATCAGCACCATCCACAGGTTCCCCAGACCGGGCAGCGCATAGACCCACATCTGCGGCACAAGGATACGCCAGAAGGTCTGGCGCGGGGTCATGCCATACGCCTCGCCGGTCTCGATCTGGGCGCGGGGCACAGCGCGCATCGCGCCATAAAGCACATTGGCGGCAAAGGCCCCGAAAACGATGGCAAAGGTCAGCACCGCGAGCGAAAAGCCATAGGCCTCGTGTACCCATTGGGCAGAGTTGCCAAGCGGCATCTTGGCGGCCTGACAGACGATAAAGTCGCTGCCCTGACGGATCGGCTGATCCCAGTCGGGGCATTTCACCTTGTGGCGCAGGTATTCGATGCCCTGATCCAGCGCGATGACGAAGAACAGGAAGAAGGCGATGTCGGGCACGCCCCGCACAATGGCGATATAGGCGCGGCCCAGCCATGACAGCGGCGCAAAGGGCGACCGCGCGGCCATCGCACCGCCAAAGCCAAAGGCAAGTGCGGCGGGGGCGGTGATGGCGAGCAGCAGCAAGACGGTGCCGAATGCACCATAAAAGGCCAAATGCTTGCCCGTGGTCAGGTAGCACGTCAGCCATGACAGGCCGGAAAGCGTTTCTGGGTCGGTGCAGGCAAAAATGGCGGAATGTCCCGGTGGTATGCGCCCTTTGACGGGCGTCTGGATTTGGATCTTTACTCAGATCGGCAGGCAGAGAAAAGGGGCGGCCTCTGCGCCGCCCCGATCAAGATCAGAATGTATTGGCGTCTTCGCCGAACCATTTGATGATCAGCTTGTTCAGGCTGCCATCGTCCTTCATGGACTGGATCGCGGCGTCGAATTTCGCTTTCAGTTCTGTGTCGCTTTCGCGCAGGCCAAGGCCGATGCCGCCGCCCAGTGGCACGTCGTCACCGACAAAGACCATCTCGCCGCCGGATTCCTCGACCGTGGGGACCAGCGCGTCCTTGTCGGCGAAAACCGCATCCGCTTCGCCATTGTTCACGGCTGCGACGGTTTCATCATAGGTGGCGAATTCCAGCAGGGTGGCACCGGATTCAGCCACGTGACCGGCCTGGATCGTGCTGGTCTGTGCTGCAACAACACCGCCCATCACATCGGCATCCGCCGATTTCGCCGCATAGGCGGAAGCTGCGGGCGGGAAGTAGTTCTGTGTGAAATCAATCACTTCTTCGCGCTCGTCGGTGATGCTCATACCAGCGATGATGGTGTCGTAGTTGCCCGACGTCAGGTTCGGGATGATGCTGTCCCATTCGTTGGTGACCCATTCGCAGGTCAGCTCGGCACGGGCGCAGAGCTCGTCACCGACTTCGCGCTCAAAGCCGTCTACTTCGCCCGCGTCATTCAGGAAGTTATAGGGAGGGTAGGCCCCTTCGGTCCCCATGCGGATGGTCTTGCCGTGGGCGTCTGCCATGGCGAAACCGGTGCTCAGCGCCAGTGCGGCGGTTGCAAGAACGAGTGTTTTCATTTTTGAAGTCTCCCAGTTTATTGTTTTTAGGTGGTTTTACTCTGCGTGAGTGGCCGAGAGGAACCCGCGCAGACGTTCTGATTTAGGGGCGCCGAACAGGTCTTCGGGGGCCCCTTGTTCTTCGATCAAACCCTGATGCAGGAAAACGACGTGATCCGAGACATCGGCCGCCAGTTTCATATCATGGGTTACGATCATCATGGTCCGCCCTTCGGCGGCCAGATCCTTGATGACTTTGACGACCTCTTGCTCAAGCTCGGGGTCCAGCGCCGAGGTCGGTTCGTCGAATAGCAATGCTTCGGGCTCCATACACAGTCCGCGTGCGATGGCGGCGCGTTGTTGCTGGCCACCCGACAGTTGCGCCGGAAAGACATCGCATTTGTCGCCGATGCCCACCTTGTCGAGATAGGCCCGCGCGGCGGCCTCAACCTCGGCGCGGTCGCGGCGCAGGACGGTCAGCGGGGCCTCCATCACGTTTTGCAGGATCGTCATATGGGACCACAGGTTGAACTGTTGGAACACCATCGACAAATTTGTGCGGATGCGCAGCACCTGTTTTGGATCGGCAGGGCGGCGGTGGTGGCCGCTGCCTTTCCAGGTGACCGCCTCGCCGTTGAAACGCAGATCGCCCTCTTGGCTGTCTTCCAGCAGGTTGCAGCAGCGCAGCAGCGTCGATTTGCCGGAGCCGGACGACCCGATCAGCGAGATGACGTGCCCGCGCGGGGCCTTGACCGACACCCCCTTGAGCACCTCCAGAGGGCCATAAGCCTTGTGAAGATTGTTGATCTCAATAACGGGGGGCTGATCTGTCACTGTGCTGCCTTATTGTGCATTCCGCAGCAAGTTAAGGTGATTTCAAGGGGGATTTGCAATCCAGAACTTGGGTTTTGCCCAATAATTCAACGCTTGACCCCGCGTAAATTCACCGCCTGCGCGTAAACTAGTCTTTGTCTTCAATCTGCTTGCGCACGATGGCGCTGTCGGTGTCTGTGACCCCCAGCAAGTTGGCCACCAACCGCAGCAATGCGTTTTCCTCGTCAGAGCGGCTGCCATCGGCCAGCACGACCTCCCACAGGGCTTTGATCACGGCAAGGCGGTCGTCATAGGGAACGGCATCCTTGATCGCGCGGGTAAAGCGGACGGTATCGGGGGCTTCGGCTTCCAACGCTTCGGCGTCGGCGCGCAGGGAGGCGGTGCCGTCAGCGTCCAGCGCATAGCGTTTCGCGATGATCTGGTCGATGCGCGCGCGCTCGGACGGGGCGTATTCATTATCCGACTTGGCGATGCGCACCAAAAGCGCGGTCAGCGCAAGGCGGGCATCCCCATCGGGAAGCTGGGCGGGATCAGGCTGGGTCAGCCGTTTGATGAATTCTGCGAACATGGGCGTGATATAGAGCGGTTGCGGCGCAAGGCCAAGGTCACAAAGCGTTCAGCGCTTTTTCGCGGGCGGCGGTCATGTCGGCGTCGCTAAGGCCAAGCGCGGTCTCAATCGCCAGCAGCTGGATCTCTTCGTCGTCGTCACGTGCGCCATCGGCCAGCGCCACAGACCACATCGCATCGCCAAGCGCCTTGCGGTCGTCATAGGGGACTTCCTCGCGCAGGATCTGGGCGAATTCAGGCGTACCGGGGGCGTGGCGTTCCAGTGCTTCGCAGGTGGCGCGCAGTTTCGCGGCCTCGATCGGTTTCAGGCCAAAGGTCTGGGCGAGGATGCGGTCGATCTGCCCCACTTCGGCGGCGCGGTAGGTGCGGTCGGCCAGCGCCACACGCACCAGCAACGCGCCAAGGGCAAGCTGGGGGGTCGGCTGTGGCAGCGGCTTGGGGTCCGGCTTGCGGCGGGGGAATAGACGTTCAAACATGGCAACTCTTTATCCTTACGGGCACATGAGGCTAACCCGATTCCGCGCGCAGCGTTCCGTTTTTCCCATATTCGCAAAGGGGTGATGTATAAAAAGCGCAATGCCGCAGGGGCAGGCGGAGCGGGGGCGTCGGGGTCCTAGGCCTCATACCCTTCGACGATGACCAGATTCCCGTCAGAGACGGAGGACCGGATATCCTTGGCCGCCTGATAGCCCTCGCTTTCATAACAGGCCACCGCATCGGCCAGCGAGGCAAATTCGATCACCACGATGCGCGGGTGCGACGTGCCTTCGCGGATGTCGGGCGCGGCCCCACGCACCAGAAACTTCGCCCCGAAATCGGCAAAGGGCTTGGCGTTGGCGGCGCGGTATTTGTCGTAGACTTCGGCATCATGCACGTCGACGTTAGCGATCCAGTAACCTTTGGGCATCGGGGGCTCCTTAGCGGGGTAGGGTTTTGAACTTGGCCGCCAGACGGGCCGCTTCTTCTTTCAGCCCAAAGGGCGGGTTCAGCACGAACATGCCAGAACCGACCATCCCGTGACCGGGGCGGGCAGGGGCAAAGCTGACCTCGTGACGCAGGGCCTCGGGGTGGGCCCCCATCAGCGCGCTGAGCATCGGTTGATGCGCTTTATTGGTCAAAATCGGATACCACAGCGCGATGATGCCGACGTTCCACGCGCGCGCCAGCTTGCCAATGTGGCGCGGGATATCGGCGTAGTCTGTCTTGATCTCGAAGCTGGGGTCGATCAGCATCAGGCCACGGCGCGGGGTGGGCGGGGTCAGGGCGAAAGCCATGTCGAACCCGTCGCGGTGGTGGCATTTGACGTCATAGGGCGACATTGCCAGATCAAGGGCCGCATGTTCGCCGGGGTGCAGTTCGGCCAGATGGATGCTGTCGCTGTCGCGCAGCAGCTTGGCCGCCAGCAGGGGAGAGCCGGGGTAGGCGTCTACGCCATGTTCACCGGTGATCTGGTCAAGCACCTGTGCGTAAGGGTGCGCATCGTCGAACCAGCCGCGCACGCGGCCAATGCCCTGCGCCGCCTCGCCTGTTTTCAGCGCGGGCGTGTCTGACAGGTCATACAGCGCGCGCCCCGCATGGGTTTCCATATAGGACAGCGGTTTGTCCTTGCGGGTCAGATACCCCAACATCCACGCCAGCAGGCTGTGTTTGTGAACATCGGCCAGATTGCCGGCGTGGTAGATATGTTGGTAGCTGAGCATGCCGTTGGCCGCCTTTCGCGAGGGTCAGACCAGCCGCGACATTTCCTTGGCGGCGCGGATGAAATCCTTGAACAAGGGGTGCGGGTCAAAGGGCTTGGATTTGAGTTCGGGGTGGAACTGCACACCGATGAACCACGGGTGATCGGACCATTCCACGATCTCGGGGAGCATGCCGTCGGGCGACATCCCCGAGAAGGTAAGACCCGCTTTTTCAAGCTGCTCGCGGTAGGCGGTATCGACCTCGTAGCGGTGGCGGTGACGTTCGTCGATGGACGTGGTGCCATAGACTTTGGCCACGTTCGACCCTTCTTTCAGCGTCGCGTCATAGGCACCAAGCCGCATGGTGCCGCCTTTGTCATCGTCGACCTTGCGTTCAACCTTATGGTTGCCCTGCACCCATTCCTTGAGGTGGTAGACCACGGGCTCGAACCGTTTCTTGCCGGTGGATTCGTGGTCGAATTCTTCCGAGCCGGCGGTTGTCAGACCGGCCACGTTGCGCGCGGCTTCGATCACGGCCATCTGCATGCCCAGACAGATCCCCAGATAGGGGACTTTCTGCTCGCGGGCATATTGCGCCGCCTTGATCTTGCCCTCGGTGCCGCGTTCGCCAAAGCCGCCGGGCACGAGGATCGCGTGGAACCCTTCGAGGTGGGCCGATACATCATCGCTCTGATCAAAGACCTCGGCATCGACCCAGTCGATCTTGACCTTGACGCGGTTGGCCATGCCCCCGTGGGTCAGCGCCTCTGCAATCGACTTATAGGCATCTTCCAACTGGGTATATTTGCCGACGATGGCGACGTTCACTTCGCCTTCGGGGTTGTGCACGCGGTCAGAGACATCGCGCCAGACCGATAGTTCGGGCTTGGGTGCGGGGGAAATATCGAAAGCATCCAGCACGGCCTGATCCAGACCCTGCGCATGATAGGCCAGCGGCGCGTCATAGATGGTTTTCAGGTCATAGGCCGCGACCACGGCCTCTTTGCGGACGTTACAGAACAGGGCGATTTTCTCGCGCTCTTTCTCGGGGATGGGGTGTTCGGAGCGGCAGACCAGAATATCGGGCGCGATCCCGATGCTTTGCAGTTCCTTGACGGAGTGTTGCGTCGGCTTGGTCTTCAGCTCGCCGCTGGCCGCGAGATAGGGCAGCAGGGTGAGGTGCATGAAGATACACTGGCCGCGCGGCTTGTCGTGGCTGAACTGGCGGATCGCTTCGAAGAAGGGCAGGCCTTCGATATCGCCGACGGTGCCGCCGATTTCGCACAGCATAAAGTCGACCTCGTCATCGCCGACATGCAGGAAATCCTTGATCTCGTTGGTGACGTGGGGAATCACCTGAATGGTCTTGCCCAGATAGTCGCCGCGCCGCTCTTTCTCGAGCACGGTGGAATAGACCCGACCCGAGCTGATCGAATCCGTCTTGCGCGCGGCCACGCCGGTAAAGCGTTCGTAGTGGCCCAGATCCAGATCGGTTTCGGCGCCATCGTCGGTGACGAAAACCTCACCATGTTCAAAGGGCGACATCGTGCCGGGATCGACGTTCAGATAGGGGTCCAGTTTGCGCAGACGGACGGAGTATCCGCGCGCTTGCAACAAGGCCCCCAACGCCGCAGAGGCAAGGCCTTTGCCAAGGCTGGAAACCACACCACCGGTGATGAAAATATAGCGTGCCATGTGATGAAGGCCCCCGTGAGTTCAGATTTGATGCGGCAAAAGCCAAGCAATTGAGCTGCGGAAAACCGCAGCATCACGGGACTTAAGCCTAACAGGATTCGGATGGAAAAAGCAAGGCCAAGCCGCAACATCCTGTTGCGTATCTTGGCCCAACCTCAAGCTGTTGTAGTGTCTGGATTAATCCGCAGTCGGCACTTGCGGTGTATTTTCCGCAGGTGTCGGTGGCAGCAGCGCGTCGGCATCGGGCAGCGCAGGCGCGTCGCCCTGGTTCAGCGCGGGCGGTGTGGCCCCCAGACGATCGATAACCGAAGACCCGGCAGATTTTTCAGCCGCGATGATGGTCAGCGTGATCGAGGTCACGATAAAGGCCGCGGCCAGAATCCAGGTCAGTTTGCCCATGGCCGTGGCTGCTGCACGACCGGACACGGCCCCACCGCCACCGCCGCCGCCCATGCCAAGGCCGCCCCCTTCGGACCGTTGCAGCAACACGACTGCAATCAGGCCAAGGGCCAGAATGAGATGGACAATCAGGACTACATTTTCCATGGGTACCTACGGCTCTGCGTTTTGGACTTTGGGCGTGTCTAGGCAAGTTTGCCTATGGGGGCAAGGGAGGATTGGCACCCGCGGTGCCGCTTGGGCGGAAAGCCCGTGTGAAAGCCCGTGTCAGGTTTCCACATCGTCCACGTCTGCCTGACCGGATACCGCCCTGCGAAAGATGCTCCAGCTGAGGCCGATGCCCAGCACAAAGCTCAGCGCGACAAGGCCGAGCCAGAGGTTAAAGCTGCGGTTGTCCAGCCTTAGGATGCCCAGATCATAAAGCACCCAAAGGCTTGACCCCACGAGCGCCAGCACCAGCAGCATCCCCAGCCCGCCGATAGAGCGCAGCGTCGCGCGGAGATAGATCACGTAGCCGATGAACAGCAAAAGCCCCAGCAGCACCGCGATGGACAGGTTCATATGCCCGTATCGCTGCGCCCAGGTGACATAGTTATAGGGGGTCGGGTTAAAGGTCGCGGCCAGCAAGACAAAGGCGCAGGCCCAACGTATGATGAATCCCATCTGCGGTACTTCCTTCTTTGATCCGGCATGGAATATCGGTGCAGCCCAGGCAAAGTCTGTGGCCCGTTGCGAAGTTTCACGGCCCCAAGCTGATAAATGCCCAGAAAAATGACGCGGCGGCGTTTTGGCTGCATTTTACAGTTTCGGTCCCCGACGGTCGTCGCTATACCTCCACGGGTTTGCACGGTTATTTGAACTGTTAAAGGAATATCTTCATGGCCAACGTCGTAGTCGTAGGCGCCCAATGGGGCGACGAAGGAAAAGGCAAAATCGTGGACTGGCTCAGCGAACGGGCCGATGTCATCGCGCGTTTTCAGGGCGGCCATAACGCGGGCCACACATTGGTCATCGACGGCAAGGTCTACAAGCTGCA
>NZ_DGMH01000014.1:0-605 GCF_002388305.1 Sulfitobacter sp. UBA4523 | reverse complement strand
GTGCTGGACCCGTGGCACCTGCTGAAAGAGATCGAGACGATCCGCGCCCAAGGCGTAGAGATCACGCCGGAAACGCTGATGATCGCGGAAAACACGCCGCTGATCATGCCCTACCACGGCGAGCTGGACCGCGCCCGTGAAGAGGCCGCGTCCAAGGGGACCAAAATCGGCACCACCGGTCGCGGCATCGGCCCGTGCTACGAGGATAAAGTCGGCCGCCGCGCCATCCGCGTCGCCGATCTGGCCGATACAGCCACGCTTGAAGCCCGCGTCGACCGCGCGTTGCAGCACCATGATCCGCTGCGCAAGGGTCTGGGCGTCGAAGCCATCGACCGCGACGGGCTGGTTGAACTGTTGAAAGAGATCGCACCGAAGATCCTTGAATACGCAGCACCTGTCTGGAAGGTGATGAACGAAAAGCGCAAGGCCGGTAAGCGTATCCTGTTCGAAGGGGCGCAGGGCGCGCTGCTGGACATCGACTTTGGCACCTATCCTTTCGTCACCTCGTCGAACGTGATTGCAGGGCAGGCGGCAACAGGTGTCGGCATCGGACCGGGCGCGATCAACTATGTGCTGGGCATCGTCAAAGCCTATACCACCCGCGT
>NZ_DGMH01000030.1:74344-74638 GCF_002388305.1 Sulfitobacter sp. UBA4523 | reverse complement strand
GTGTTGATCGGCGCGGGGGCGAAAGTGTTGGGTAATATTTCTATCGGGCATTGCTCGCGCATTGCGGCGGGGTCTGTCGTGCTGGAATCCGTGCCGCCCTGCAAGACCGTCGCGGGCATCCCTGCGCGGGTCGTGGGGGAGGCGGGTTGCGATCAGCCGTCGGTCCTGATGGATCACATGCTGGGGCCGCAAGGCGATATTAATATGTAATGCTAGGGGATTGAGAGCGCGCGCCTTCGTCGAGATGTGAAAAGGCCGGACCCGTCATTGGGGCCGGCCTTTTTTTTGTGAGGC
>NZ_DGMH01000030.1:64250-74182 GCF_002388305.1 Sulfitobacter sp. UBA4523 | reverse complement strand
TTTTTTTTGTGAGGCCGGGGGCTGTCTGCCCCCGGACCCCCGAGGATTTGGATCCATTTGGAAGAGGGGTTACGCCAGCATCATCATGGGGTTTTCGAGATTGTCCTTGATGGCGCTGAGCAGCTGCGCGCCCAAGGCACCGTCGATGACGCGGTGATCGACAGAGAGGGTGACGGACATGACCGTGGCGACGGCGAGCTCCCCATCTTTGCCGACGACGGGTTTCTTGACCCCTGCGCCGACGGCCAAAATCGCGCCATGGGGTGGGTTGATGACCGCATCGAAGTTGTCGATTCCGAACATGCCGAGGTTCGAGATGGCGAAGCTGCCGCCCTGATATTCATGCGGCGCAAGCTTGCGGTCGCGTGCACGGGTGGCGAGGTCTTTCATCTCTGCCGAGAGGGTCGAGAGCGATTTCATCTCGGCGTCTTTCAGTACTGGCGTGAACAGGCCGCCCTCGATGGCCACGGCGACGGCCACATCCGAGGGCTTGAGCTTGAGGATGCGATCACCGGCCCAGACCGCATTGGCGTCAGACACGGTTTGCAGCGCCAGCGCACAGGCTTTGATGATGAAGTCGTTGACCGACAGCTTCACGTCGCGGGCTTCGAGTTGTTTGTTCAGCTCACCGCGGAACTTCAGAAGCGCGTCGAGCTCGATGTCGCGGCGCAGGTAGAAATGCGGGATCGACTGTTTGGCTTCGGTCAGGCGCGCGGCGATGGTCTTGCGCATGCCGTTGAGGGAGATTTCCTCGAACGCGCGGCCTTCGTAGATTTTCATCACGGCGTCGGCGGAAGGGCCGGCGGCAGGGGCCGCTGTGGCTGCCGGTGCGCTGGCGGTTTGCGTGCTTTCGGCCGGTTTGGCTTTGGCGCTACCGGCGGAGGCTGCCTCCACATCTGCTTTTATGATGCGACCATGCGGGCCAGAGCCGGAGAGTTCGGTCAGGTCCACGCCTTTGTCTGCCGCGATGCGACGGGCCAGCGGTGTCACAAACAGCCGTTTGCCGTCACTGCCCTTGGGCGCGGCGGGGGCGGATGTGCCTGTGTCATTGGCGTCGCTTTCGCCGCGGCCGTAGCCTTTTTCAGGGGCCGCGTCTTGGTCGGCGGCATCTTCCTTGGCGCTGTCCTTGGCATCCGGGGCGGAGGCGCTGGTATCAATGTCTGATGCCTCTTCGCCCTCTTCCAGCAGCACGGCGATGGGGGTGTTCACCTTGACGCCTTCGCTGCCGTCACCGATCAGGATCTTGCCGATGGTGCCTTCGTCGACGGCTTCGAATTCCATCGTCGCCTTGTCGGTTTCAATCTCGCACAGGATATCACCGGAGGAGACGCTATCCCCTTCGGAGACAAGCCATTTCGCCAGCGTGCCTTCTTCCATCGTGGGGCTGAGGGCGGGCATGAGGATTTCTATGGGCATGTGGACCGCTCCTTACTTGTAGGTGACTTTTTTGACCGCCGCGATAACCTCGTCCGTGGTGACAAGCGCCAGTTTTTCGAGATTTGCGGCATAGGGCATGGGCACATCTTTGCCGGTGCAGTTGATCACCGGCGCATCCAGATAGTCAAAGGCTTCCTGCATGATCACGCTTGAGATGTAGTTCCCGACGGAGCCTTGTGGCCAGCCCTCTTCGACGGTGACAAGGCGGTTGGTCTTCATCACCGACTTGATGATGCTGGCGGTGTCCATCGGGCGCAGGGTGCGCAGGTCGATGACTTCGGCGTCGATGCCTTCTTCGGCCAGCTTTTCAGCGGCTTCCAGCGCATAGGTCATGCCGATGCCAAAGCTGACGATCGTGACATCCGTGCCCTCGCGCCAGATGCGGGCCTTGCCGAAGGGGACGGTATAATCCTCGACATCGGGCACATCGAAGGATTTGCCGTACATGATTTCATTTTCAAGGAAAACGACGGGGTTGGGGTCGCGGATCGCGGTTTTCATCAAGCCTTTGGCATCGGAGGCAGAGTAGGGCATCGCCACCTTGAGGCCGGGGATCTGCATGTACCACGCGGCGTAATCCTGGCTGTGCTGCGCGCCGACACGGGCCGCGGCACCGTTTGGTCCGCGGAAGACCATTGGCGCGCCCATCTGACCGCCGGACATATAAAGCGTTTTCGCGGCGGAGTTCAGGATGTGGTCGATCGCCTGCATGGCAAAGTTCCAGGTCATGAATTCGACGATGGGGCGCAGCCCGCCAAAGGCGGCACCCACACCGATACCGGCAAACCCGTGTTCGGTAATCGGCGTGTCGATGATCCGCTTGGCCCCGAATTCGTCCAGCAAGCCTTGGGAAATTTTATAGGCACCTTCGTATTCGGCAACTTCCTCGCCCATCAGGAACACATCTTCGTCACGGCGCATTTCTTCGGCCATAGCATCGCGCAGGGCCTCGCGCACCGTCTGCTGTTTCAGCTTGGTGCCTTCGGGCCAGTCGGGGGTGGTGTCGGTTTCTGGGGCTTTCGGGGCCTCGGCGTCGGGCTTGGCGGCGGCGGGCGCTTTGTCGGATTTGGCGTCGTCGCTGTCGTCGGCCTTGGCCTGTGTCGCCGGTGCGGCGCTGGACGCGCTGTCGATGTCAGAGGCGTCTTCGCCTTCTTCCAGCAGCACGGCAATAGGGGTGTTAACCTTGACGCCTTCGGTGCCGGCGTCGATCAGGATCTTGCCGATGGTGCCTTCGTCGACGGCTTCGAATTCCATCGTGGCCTTGTCAGTTTCGATCTCGGCCATGATGTCACCCGAGGACACGGTGTCGCCCTCTTTGACCAGCCATTTGGCAAGCGTGCCTTCTTCCATTGTGGGGCTCAGTGCGGGCATGAGAATTTCGATTGCCATGGTTCAAGCCTCCTGTGGGACTTCGGTTGCGTAGATATCTGTCCAAAGCTCTTCCGCCGCGGGTTCGGGGCTTTCTTTGGCAAACTCCGCGCTTGCGTTAACGATTTCCTTGATCTCTTTGTCGATCGCTTTCAGATCGTCCTCGCTGGCGTGTTTATGTTCCAGCAGAATGTTGCGCACCTGTTCGATGGGGTCGCGTTCGTCGCGCATCTTCTGCACTTCTTCGCGGGTCCGGTATTTGGCCGGGTCCGACATGGAATGCCCGCGATAGCGGTATGTCTTGATTTCCAGAATATAGGGGCCGTCGCCCGAGCGGCAGTGTTTCACCGCGCGTTCGCCCGCGTCCTTGACCGCCAGCACATCCATGCCATCCACCGCTTCGCCGGGGATGCCGAAAGCCTTGCCGCGTTCCCAGATCTCAGCGCTGGAGGTAGAGCGCTGCTGCGAGGTGCCCATGGCGTATTGGTTGTTTTCGATGATGAAAATCACCGGCAGTTTCCACAGGGCGGCCATGTTGAACGTCTCGTAGACCTGACCCTGGTTCGCGGCACCATCCCCGAAATAGGTAAAGGTAACATTGTCGTTGCCTTTATATTTGTCCGCAAAGGCGATGCCCGCGCCAAGGGGGACGTTCGCGCCTACGATGCCGTGGCCGCCATAGAATTTCTTTTCCTTAGAGAACATATGCATGGACCCGCCCTTACCGCGGGAATAGCCGCCTTCGCGGCCGGTGAGTTCGGCCATCACCCCGTCGGGGTTCATGCCGCAGGCCAGCATATGCCCGTGGTCGCGGTAGGTGGTGATGCGGCTGTCGCCGTCCTTGGCCGTGGCTTCAAGCCCGACAACCACCGCTTCTTGTCCGATATAAAGGTGGCAAAAACCACCGATCAGCCCCATGCCGTAAAGCTGGCCCGCTTTTTCCTCGAACCGCCGGATCAGCAGCATATCGCGATAATAGGCCTTGAGCTCTTCGGCGCTGGCGTTTGTCTTTTTCGTCGGTTTCTGGGCAGCCATGGGGCAATTCCTCCGTAGTTTGTCCCGCGCACGCGCAAAATAGTTTAGCGTTAAACTATCTCTTATCGGATTCGAGCAATGATGGCGAGAGGCATTTACAAGTCACGCAATACCCTGCTGGCGGGGCGTGAATTTTTTATGACGCTGCGGGGGATTATGACGGATGATGCGCGGGTATCAGCGGATCACGATTTCATCGGCGCGGATCATCCCCAGCACCTTGCGGGTCTGTTCGTCCAGCAGGTCGAGATCAAGATATTCGTCAGACAGACGATGGGTCAGGTTCTCCATCCGTGCCACATCAATCTGCACCTGTGCAAGCTGTACCCGCAGATCCTGCGCTTCGGCCACGATCTCGGCGCGGCGGAACAGGCCGTAGTTCCCCTGAATCGCCGCGAAAGCGAAATAGAGGCTCAGCGCGAAGGCGATCGCGAAAAACAAGAGAGTGCCAAAAGCGGGTTTGCTGCTGCGGTTCATGTATCTGCCTTTAATCGTCTCTTAGTGGACGTTCCCCCAGTATGACACAGGTGATTCGCGAAGGGAATCCCCCGTCTTGCGATTGGCAAGAAAATGTTCATCTTTTTAGGGGGTTGGGCAAGGATGTCGCATATCTTTTCCGCCAGTCGCATCGCTGTGCCACGACTGGCGGGGGATAAGGTCAGGCGTCCAGCGCGGCGACGCCGGGGAGGGTCTTGCCTTCCATCCATTCAAGGAAAGCACCGCCCGCGGTGGAGATATAGGTGAAATCATCCGCCGCACCTGCCTGGTTCAACGCGGCCACGGTGTCGCCACCGCCCGCCACCGAGATCAGCGCGCCGTCGCGTGTCAGCGCAGCCGCTGCCTTGGCCGCGGCGACGGTTGCGGTGTCGAAGGGGGCGATCTCGAACGCGCCCATGGGGCCATTCCAGATCAGTGTTTTCAGGCCGTCAAACGCGTCTTTGACCAGTTCAACTGTCTTTGGGCCTGCGTCCAGTACCATCTGGTCCGCTGCCAGTACGGTATCGGCCCCAAGGGCTGCGACCTCATGCGCGGCATGGGCGGCGAATTCACGTGCGACAAGCCCATCTACGGGCAGCAAAACGCGGCAGCCGGCCTTTTCCGCCTGTGCCAGAATATCCTTGGCGGTGTCGTAAAAATCGGGTTCAGACAGGGACTTGCCCAGATCTGCGCCTTGTGCGCCCAGAAACGTATTGGCCATGCCGCCCCCGATCACCAACAGATCCAGCCGGTTCACGAGGTTTTCCAACAGTTCGATCTTGGTCGATACTTTGGCACCGCCCACCACCGCGCCGACGGGGCGTTTCGGAGTGGCCAGCGCGGCCTCAAGCGCCGAAAGCTCGGCCTGCATCAAACGGCCCGCACAAGAGGGCAAGAGCCGCGCGACCCCTTCGGTCGACGCATGGGCGCGGTGCGCGGCAGAGAAGGCATCATTGCAATAGATATCGCCCAAACCGGCCAGACGTTTGGCAAAATCGGGGTCGTTCTCGGTCTCGCCCGGATAGAAACGGATGTTTTCGAGCAGCAATACATCGGCGGCGTTGATCTCTTCGGTGCCCGCCTCGGCGGCCTCGAGCGTTTCGGCCAGCACGACTTTGCGGCCCAAGGCATCCTCCAGCGCGGGGAGGACGACACGCAGGCTCAGATCCTGCACGCGCTTCCCCTTGGGGCGGCCAAAATGCGCCAGCAACACAGGGGTGCCACCTTGTTCCAGAATGTCGCGCAGGGTGGGGATGATCCGCTGGATGCGGGTGTCGTCCGTTACCTTGCCGTTTTCAACCGGCACGTTGATATCCACGCGCACCAGAACCCGCTTGCCGCGCAGGTCCATGTCATCCAATGCTTTCCAGCCCATCTTGTCCCTCGTGTAAAACCACAATTTCCGTCGTGTTTTGCCGTTATTGCCGTCAGGGTCAATGGACCCGCTTGGCAATTGCGCTTGCACGTCCTAGGTAATTGCCAACGAAATTCTTAAAGGAGACCGGCATGGCCGAGATCAAAGACCCCGAAAACACGATCCTGATGGAACTGAAGGGCGGCACTGTCACCATCCAGCTGTTGCCTGATGTGGCCCCCAAACATGTAGAGCGTATGAAGGAACTGGCCCGCGCCGGTAAATACGACAACGTGGCCTTTCACCGCGTGATCGAAGGGTTCATGGCGCAGACGGGCGACGTGGCCAACGGCAACATGGAAGACAATTTCAACCTGCGCGCCGCGGGGACCGGTGGGTCGGACATGCCGAACCTGCCAGCCGAATTCTCCAAAGTGCCACACGCCCGTGGCAGCATCGGTGCCGCGCGTTCCGCCAACCCTGATAGCGCGAACAGCCAGTTCTTCATCAACTTCAAAGACAACGACTTCTTGAACGGTCAATACACCGTTTACGGTCAGGTCATCTCGGGGATGGAGCATGTGGACGCGATCACCCGTGGCGAGCCGCCAGCGAACCCTGATCGCATGATCAGCGTCAAGGTTGCCGCTGATGCGTAATCTGATTGCAGCAGGCGTTGCCTCTGCCGTGATGGCAGGGGCGGCTTTCGCGGATGGTCTGGCGATCACCGTGGATGGCGAAGCGCAAGGCACCATCAAGATCGATCTGGCCGAAGACGTGGCCCCCGCGCATGTGGCACGGCTGAAAGAGCTGGCCGAAACAGGGGCATACGATGGCGTGGTGTTTCACCGCGTGATCGACGGTTTCATGGCGCAGACCGGTGACGTTGAATTTGGCAAGGCCGGTAGGGACACAGGCCGCGCGGGCATGGGCGGTTCCGACTTGCCCGATCTGCCTGCCGAATTCTCGGACATCCCCTTTGACCGCGGTGTTGTCGGCATGGCTCGCAGCCAAAGCCCGGATTCCGCGAACTCGCAGTTCTTTATCATGTTTGACCAGGGGCACTTCCTGAACGGGCAATACACCGTTGTGGGCAAAGTGACCGAAGGGCTGGACGTGCTGGACGCGATCAAGCGTGGGACCGGCGGCAACGGCGCTGTCACCGGCACGCCGGACCGTATGGTCGAGGTCAAGGTGACCGAATAATCATCGCGTAGGGCAGGGGTGCTTGCGCCTTTGCCCCGCTTTGGTCGCGCAGCACTTCGCAGTCGAAGATTTTGATATCACAACGAAAAAGGGCGTCGCAGCAGTGCGACGCCCTTTTACATTCATCACCCTTGTCCGATCAGGACGCCGGGTTCGGCTTTTGTGCAGGGGCGGATTTCGCGCCGGGGTTCAGCGGGTCGTCCTGACGCTGAACGGAGCCTTCGAAATGCGCACCGGATTCGATGGCGATGGTTTTGTGGATGATGTCGCCTTCGACGCGGGCGGTCGATGTCAGGCGGACTTTCAAACCGCGCACGCGGCCCACGATGCGGCCGTTGATCACAACGTCATCGGCGATCACTTCGCCTTTGATGGTCGCGGTTTCGCCGATGGTCAGCAGGTGGGCGCGAATGTCGCCTTCCACGGTGCCTTCAACCTGGATGTCGCCGGTTGTTTTCAGGTTGCCGGTGATGTGCAGATCGGAGGACAGCACGGAGGCAGGTGGTTTTGCCTTGGGCGCGCTGGCCTTGAATTCGCTTTGCTTGGGCGCAGCCGGTGCAGAGGATGACGGTGCAGCGGTGCTGGACGTGTCTGCGTCGGACTTAGGAGCGGGATCATTGATTTTGCTTTTAGAAAACATCGTTTGCAGCCTTGATAAAGATCATTGGATTTACAGCCTTGCCACCGACACGGACTTCGTAATGCAGGTGGACACCAGTAGACCGTCCTGATGTTCCCATATCACCTATCCGCTGTCCGCGCGATACCCTTTGGCCGACTTTTACGCGCAATTTAGACATGTGTGCGTAACGTGTCTCGACCCCGAATTCATGTTGGATTTTAACCAGTCGCCCGTAGCCAGAGCTCCAGCCCGCGTGGGTCACAACCCCTTCGGCGGTGGAGTGGATGGGCGTGCCCATACCGGCGGCGAAATCTGTCCCGCTGTGCATCCGGCGGCCCCCCGTCTTGGGATCGCGGCGGTAGCCGAACGGGCTGCTGAAGCGGAAGGAGGATTTCAGCGGGTTCGCAAAGGGCGCTTTTTGCGCGGCAATGCGGTACATGTTCAGCTTGTCCATCTGGCCAAGCAGACGGTTGGCGCGCAGGGTGTCGGGGGAAGGAGCCTCCCCCCGTGTGGAAAAGCTTAACGGCATCAGCGGGCCACCCTGACCGGAATAACCGCGGCGCACTGTGGCCAGCATCCGGTCGGTNNTCGCGGCGATAGCCGAACTGGCTGGTGAAGCGGAAAGCGTTTTTAACCGGGTTCGCGAAGGGCGCCTTTTCGGCGGCGATCCGGTAGAGGTTCAGCCGGTCCATCTGGCCCAGCAGCTTGTTCGCGCGCAGCGTGTCGGGGCTCAGTTCTTCGCCGCGGGTGGTGAAGGAGAGCGGCGTCATCGGGCCACCTTGGCCGGAATAGCCACGGCGCACGGTGGCGAGGATACGGTCGGTCGGCATGCCCGCGCTGCGGAACATTTTATCAAGCGGCGCAACAGAGACGGTCATCGCCTCTTCAAGCTGGCGGAAAATCGCGTCGTTCTGTTCGCGCATCAAGGCCAGCTTCTGGTTCAGTTCATCCGCCTGGATCAGCGCGTCTTGCGCATCAATCACCACCTGATCGCGTTCGGCGGCGGTACGCTCAAGCGCCTCTGCCAGCAGGGAAATCGGGGCGGAGGACCCGTTGGCAGCGCGTGTCGCTTTACCTTCGCCGGCGGCGGCCCCTTCCAGTTCGGCGACCTGGGTGCGCGCAGCTTCGCGGTCTTTCATCGTGTCGCGCAGGGTGCTTTGAATGACTTCGATGCCGGTCTCAAGCTCGCGGCGGCGCGTCTCGGATTGCAGCAGCTCGGACTGCATGACCGAAATCTGCTTCAGCGCGGCGTTAAACCGCTCCTGCGCGGCGACGGCCTCTTCCGCGCGCCCATTGCGCTGCGCTGAAAGATCGCTCAACCGGGCCTGATAGGTACGTTGGTCGCGTTTGGCTTGTTCGCGAAAATTGCCCGACCCGATGCTGTCCATCAGGATCACGGCGGTGGCGACGATCGACCAGGCCACAAACAAGGAGGCCCCGGTGAAGACGAAAAGCTGGGTAACGGGGCGCAGGCGGATAAAGCGTGTGTCGGTATCGGATTTCAGAAAAACGCGGCGTTCGGGAAAAAACCGTTCAAGCGCCGAATGAATTTTGATCGCAAACCTTGTCCGCACGCGTGGTATCCTTGTTCCGTCCCTGTCACAGCACGCAAGGCCCCCACCGCGCGCTGATTGTCACCCGCCGTGCTTAGCCAGTGGGGGTCCGTCGGGCAACCCTTCAGACTTTCCCACCGGCGGTTAATGAAAGTTTAACGACAAATTTGGCAATAAATTGCCGATTCAACGGTTTGGAGGGCGAATATTTTAAACACTCTCGGTCAACGGCCAGTAGAAATCCGGTGGAATCCCGGCCTCTGCCCGCTTCTCTTCGTTGAACGGGGGCTTGAGAACACCGTGGAAATAGGTGCGCACCAGATCGTGGAACGCCTCTTTCGGGTCAAGCTCGTGGCGCCCGCACAGGAAGTGGAACCACTTTGACCCATAGGCCACATGCGCGACCTCTTCGGTGTAAATCACCTCAAGCGCGTCGACGGCCTGCGTGGCCTTGGCGCTTTTGAACACCTGAATCATATTGGGCGTCACATCGAGCCCGCGCGCCTCGAGCACCATAGGCACAACGGCGAGGCGACCCATGAAATCATCCACCGTATCCTCGGCAGCGCGCCACATACCGGCATGGGCGGGCAAGGCCCCGTAGTGGCTGCCCAAAGCTTCAAGACAATCGCACATCAGATTGAAATGTTTGGATTCATCGTCAGCGGCGCTGACCCAATCATCGTAAAATCCCATGGGCATTTTAACATCGGTAAAGCGCGCAATAATGTCCCAGTGCAGATCAACCGCGTTCAATTCGATATGGGCCACGGCGTGCAGCAAGGCGATGCGCCCTTCGGGCGATCCGGGCTTGCGGTGGGGGACATCGCGGGGCGACAAAAGTTCTGGCTGGTCGGGGCGGGCGGGGCGCAACGGCGGG
>NZ_DGMH01000030.1:45165-64138 GCF_002388305.1 Sulfitobacter sp. UBA4523 | reverse complement strand
GTTTGACGTGCCGATTTCCGGTGTCTCGCCTGCGGCGCGGGCAGCCCGCCACTCGGCCGCGTATTTGTGAGAAAGCGCGGTTTTCTCACGGCCATCCGCAGTGCGCAGCACGTTTTCCGCCATTTGGGCCAGCGCGATCATAGGGCGCGCACCGCGTCCAGTACCTCTTCCACGTGACCGGCGACCTTCACCTTGCGCCAGATGCGGGCGATATTGCCGCTCGCATCGATCAGATAGGTGGCGCGTTCGATCCCCATGGATTTCTTGCCGTACATATTCTTTTCGACCCAGACGCCATAGGCTTCGGTCACGGCCCCATCGATATCAGCCAGCAGCGGGACCGTCAGGGCATGTTTGGCCGCAAAACGGTCGTGTTTTGCCATCGTGTCACGGGATACGCCAAAAACCACGGCACCGGCGTCAGCAAATGCTTCAAGATGTTCGGAAAACCCCACGGCCTCCTTGGTGCAGCCCGGCGTGTCGTCACGGGGGTAGAAATACAAAACCACAGCCTTGCCCCGCAGATCGGAGAGCGAAATTCCGCCACCCCCCGTCACAGGAAGCGTAAAGTCTGGTGCAGGTTGGGAAATCTCTGGCATGGGTCACTTTCTTATGTATTGGAAGCCGTTGTCTGCACTGTCATACTAGTCGGGCTTGGCGAAACTTAAACCCCAAGCCGCCCTAAAAACCGGACGCCCATGCCCAACACCAGCGCAGCCCCCCGCAGCCCCAAGCGGAGACGACTTTGGCAAGCCACCAAATGGTCGCTGCTGGTTATTTCGCTGATTGTTGCCACCATCGCGGGGGCTGCCATCTATATGATCCGCAGCCCCATTGTCGTGCCGGAATGGCTCGAGACGCGCATCGAAGAGCGGTTTGCCAAAGATATGCCGCTTGCGCGGATCGGCTTTGGCGAGATGGTGTTGATCGTGGACGAAGGGTGGCGGCCGCGCGTTCGGCTGCGGGACGTGAATATCACCAACCCCCAAGGGGTTAGCTTTGCCGCCTTCCGCGAAGTGCGGGCCAGTTTTTCCATTCAGGGCCTGCTGGCAGGCGATGTGCAGCCGCGCGATATTGCGATGTCCGGGGTGGTGGCCAATCTGCGGCGCGATAAGGATGGCCGCGTCGCGCTGAGCGCGGCGAGCGGGACTGCCCCGGCAGAGCGGCGGGCGGCCACGATGCCGCAATTGATCGGCCAGCTTGATACGGTGTTCGAGACGAAGGCGCTGTCGCGGCTGAGGTCGATAGAGCTGCGCGCCCTGACTTTGCGCTACACCGATCTTCAGTCCGACAGGATGTGGACTGTGGATGGCGGTCGGTTGTTGCTGGACCGTGAAGGCGATAACCTGCGAATGACGGCCGAGCTCGCCGTTTTGGGCGGGGGGGCGGATGTTGCCACGCTTTCTGCCAACTACAGCAGCAAAATCGGCGATACCGCGTCGCAGTTCGGCGTGAATTTCGATGGCGTGAGCGCGGGTGACATCGCGGTGCAGAACCCGGCATTTGCTTGGTTGAAAGTGCTGCGTGCGTCTATCTCCGGTTCGGTGCGCAGCAGCCTTGACGAGGACGGCACCTTCGAGCCGCTGAACGCGACGCTGCAGATCGGGGCCGGGGTGGTTCAACCCAATGAACGTGCTACGCCGATCCCCTTTGACGGGGCCCGCAGCTATTTCAGCTATGACCCAGATCAGCGTCTGCTGCGTTTTGACGAGCTTTCGGTCGAAAGCAAATGGGTGTCGGGCCGGATCGAGGGGGCCGCAAGTCTGGGTATCGATGACAGCGGTAAACTGGACGAGCTGGTCGCACAGGTTCGTCTGCGCGATCTGGTGGCTGACCCTGCCGATATTTATGACGCCCCTGTGTCGATTGAGGGTGCCGATCTGGATGCCAAAATCACCTTCAACCCGTTTCACATGTCCGTCGGCCGTATGGATATCGTCGACGGGGGGACGACGTTGAACCTGTCGGGGGATTTGCGGGCGGGGCCGCAGGGGTGGCAAGTTGCGCTGGATGCGGGGTTGAACGCGTTGAAACCAGCGCGCCTGCTTGAGCTTTGGCCAGAAAACGTCAAACCAAAGACCCGCAAGTGGGTGGACGAAAATATCTACGCCGGCGCGTTGAGCGACGTTGACCTTGCCTTTCGCTTGAAGCCGGGCGAGACACCGCAAACTTACCTCGACTTTGATTTTCAGGGTGCTGAGGTTCGATTTTTGCGCACCATGCCGAATATCACCGACGGCAGCGGTCATGCGAGCCTTTCGCGCAATCGCTTTGTTGTCAGCGTGGATACCGGGGTGATCACACCGCCCGACGAGACGCCTGTGTCGGTGAACGGGTCTTCGTTCATCATGCCGGATGTCACGGTCAAGGACGGCCCGCCCGGCATCGTTCGGTTGCGCGCCGATGCGGACATCACATCGGTCCTGGCGCTGTTGAACCGGCCCCCGTTGCAGGCGATGGATAAGGCCAACCTGCCGGTTGACGTCGTCGATGCACGGGCCCAGTTGGCGGGCACTTTGTCCTTTCCGATGAAAAAAGGCTCTGACCCGAAGCTGACGATCTTCGACATAAACGGAACGCTGGCGGAATTCCAAAGCGACCGTCTGGTCAAAGATCGCGCGCTGCGTGCAGACCAGCTGACATTGAACGCGTCCAACAGCGGCCTGACGATCAAGGGCGAGGGCGAATTGGACGGCGTTCCCTTTGACGGCGAATGGTCCCAACCCTTCGGCAAGCCGGGTGCTGCGAGCAGTGTCAGGGCGGACATTGCGCTGAACGCCAAAACGCTCGAGACTTTCAAGATCGCGCTGCCCCCTGATACGATAGCAGGTGAAGGGCGGGCGTGGTTCGCGATGGATCTGGTCAAAGGCCAACCCCCTGATTTTTCTGTCACTTCGGATCTGCGGGGTCTGCGCATCACCGTTCCACAGATCGGCTGGACCAAAGCCCGATCCCAGACGGGCACGTTGGAGATATCGGGGCGGCTTGGGCCGGTTCCAGACGTCGATACCTTGAAAATCAGTGCCGCGGGTTTGTCGGCGCATGGAGATGTCACATTGCACCCAAGTGGTGCGTTGGACAGATTGCAATTTGACAGATTGCAGGTCGGGAACTGGCTGGATGTGCCTGTTGATCTGATCGGGCAGGGGGCAGGTCGCCCGGTGCAGGTGGTGGTGAAGGGCGGCCGTCTTGATTTGCGCAGGGCAGAGCTCGGAAAAAGCAAACCCAGCGGGGTCGCGAGCCCGCCGATGTTGCTGTCGCTGGATCGGTTGCAGGTCACTGACAAGATTGCCCTGACAGGAATGCAGGGCGAATTTAACGTCGCGCGTGGCCTGGATGGAAGGTTTACCGCCGCCTTGAACGGGGGCGCGCCGGTTTCTGGTCGCGTCGTACCCAAGGATGGTCGTAGCGCGGTGCAATTGACGGCAACCGATGCTGGTGGCGTTTTGAGGTCTGCCAACATTGCACAACAAGTCCACGGCGGCGCGCTTTCGTTGACCCTGGTACCCGCCGGATCGGGCGGTGCTTTCGACGGTCATGCAGAGATTAAAGACGTTCGTATCAAGGACGCCCCGACGATTGCAGCGCTGGTGAACGCGGTTTCCGTGGTCGGGCTGATCAACGAGTTGAACGGGGACGGGATATATTTTGACACGGTCGAAGCTGATTTTCGCCTGTCTTCCAATCGCGTCAACCTGACCCAAGCCAGTGCGACGGGGGCGTCGCTTGGGATTTCTATGGATGGTGTCTTTGCTACTGACACCGGCCAGATGGCGCTGCAGGGTGTGATCTCTCCTGTATATATGTTGAACGGAATAGCCAGTTTTCTGACCCGCAAGGGCGAGGGGCTTTTGGGATTCAACTACTCTATCGGCGGGACGGTGCAGAACCCGTCTGTCTCGGTGAACCCGCTGTCGGGGTTTGTACCCGGTGCGATGCGGGATATTTTTCGCAGCGCCCCTCGCACGACGCCCGCTCAGGATGGGGGGGCTGCCACCCCCGCGCCACAAAAACCTGTTGCTCAACGCTTTGAGGGGCGCTAACGGGCGCGTATGAAACTCAGTGACTTCGATTTTGAACTGCCCGAGCGTTTGATCGCGACGCGCCCTGCGGTCCCCCGTACGTCGGCCAAGATGCTCGTTGCGCAGGGGGATCATATGACTGACACGACCGTCGCCAATATGAGCGATTGGTTGCGTCCCGGGGATCGGCTGGTGCTGAATGACACAAGGGTCATTCCGGCGCGGTTGTCGGGGCTTCGCCACCGGGACAGCGCACAGGGCCCGGTACAGGCGCGTATCGAAGTAACCTTGCTGGAGCCACGGGGCGATGCGGATTGGACAGCGCTGATCAAGCCGTTGAAAAAGCTCAAGATTGACGAGACTGTCGTCTTCAGCGCCGATCTTTCTGCCCGTTTGGTTGGCGTCGAGGATGGGCAGGGTCGACTGCGGTTCAACTGCAGCGGCGAGGATTTTGACGCCGCGCTGAATGATGCCGGTGCGATGCCATTGCCGCCCTATATTGCGGGCAAGCGTCCGGCAGACGCGCAGGACATGACGGATTATCAAACCGTTTTTGCCAAGAATGCGGGCGCAGTGGCCGCGCCTACGGCGTCGCTCCACTTTGATCAGCCGCTGCTGGATCAGCTCGCCGAGATGGGGGTGCGCTTTAGCCACGTCACCTTGCATGTGGGCGCGGGAACGTTTCTGCCCGTGAAGGTCGATGACATTGCTGACCATAAGATGCACAGCGAGTGGGGGCAGGTGAGCGCGCAGGCAGCTGCCGAAATCTCCGCCACCAAAGCTGCTGGTCGGCGGGTCATACCCGTTGGGACCACTGCCTTGCGGCTGGTCGAGACCGCTGCGCGGTCCGGGAATATCCAACCCTGGGAAGGGGATACCGATATTTTCATTACCCCTGGTTTTGAATTCAATGTCGCAGACGCGTTGATGACGAATTTCCATCTTCCGAAGTCGACCCTCATGATGCTCGTTTCGGCATTGATGGGGCAGAAAACTATACAAAAGATTTACAATCACGCGATTGAATCGAATTATCGGTTTTTCTCCTATGGCGATGCGTCGCTGCTCTTTCCAAAGACGCAAATAAACGCCTGAATGTCGTTCGGGGGGGTGACACCTCTTGGGATCGCCGTCAGGGAGGGGGCTGATCGCGTTAAAGGATTCGTAAGATGTTTCAGGTACTGAGCAGCGCATGGGCGCTTTTGTTGGGCATGTGTTTGCTGATGGTGGGCAACGGCATGCAAGGTACGCTCTTGGGGATTCGCGGCGGGATCGAGGCATTTTCGACCTTCGAAATGTCGATCGTGATGTCGGCATATTTCGTGGGCTTTTTGGGCGGCTCGCGTATGGCACCGGGTATGATCCGGCGCGTCGGTCACGTGCGGGTCTTTGCGGCGCTGGCGTCGATGATCTCGGCTGTCATGATCCTGTATCCGACCTTCCCGAACGTCGCTGTCTGGTCGGTGGGCCGCGTGTTGATCGGCTTTTGTTTTTCTGCGGTTTACGTGACAGCAGAGAGCTGGCTCAACAACGCTGCGACGAACGAAAACCGGGGGCAGGCGCTGTCGTTGTATATGATCGTGCAAACCTTTGGCATCGTTATTGCGCAAGCGCTTTTGCTCACCGCGGACCCTTCAGGCTTTGTCCTGTTCGTTATTCCGTCGGTTTTGGTCAGCGTGGCGGTGACGCCGATTTTGCTGTCGATCAGCCCGACGCCGGCGTTTGACACCACCAAACCGATGAGCTTGCGCGAACTGGCCGGCTTCTCGCCCTTGGGGTGTGTCGGCATGTTCCTGTTGGGCGGGGTCTTTTCGGCGCAGTTCGGCATGGCATCTGTCTACGGTGCCGAAGCCGGGCTGACGGTGGCGCAGATTTCGATCTTCGTTGCGACGTTTTTTGTGGGTTCGGTGGTTCTGCAATATCCAATCGGCTGGGTTTCGGACCGGATGGACCGGCGTCTTCTGATCGTTATCACCTCCATCATCGGGGGGATCGGGTCTGTCATCGGCATGCTGCTGGGGCATAACTTTAGCGTGTTGCTACTGACCGCCTTTGTCGTGGGTGGCATGTCTAACCCATTGTATTCTCTACTTATTGCACACACAAACGACTTCCTTGAGCCCGAGGATATGGCTGCGGCATCCGGTGGCATGATCTTTATTAACGGGTTGGGCGCTATTCTGGGTCCGGTGATCACCGGCTGGATGATGGGCACCGCGCTTGGGCCGGGCGGGTTCTACCTGTTCACGGCTGTTCTGTTCTTTGCTTTGGCGGTCTACGCGTCCTACCGCGCGACGGTACGTCCGGCCATTCCTGCGGATGAAACGGGTAACTACATCCCGATTTACCCCGCTGCGACGACCGTTGCGGTCGAATTGGCACAGGAATACGCGATCGAAAGCGAACAAACCGCGGAAGCGGAGCCGACCTAGACGTTTTGCTAATTCGTTACATCTTGTGTCTAATGAAACTAGAAAAGTTTGATCTTTTCTGTGGACAAAGGAGGCAAGGCTATGAAAACGCCTGAGGACGTACGTCGGTTCTGGCTGGAGGAAACTGGGCCCGCGGGATGGTATGCGGTGGATGATGACCTCGATTCCGCGATCCGGTCACAGTTTCTGGGCACTTGGTCGCTCATCGGGACCCATCGGTTGGACCATTGGCTGACCGATGCGAAAGGCACTTTGGCCTATCTCATTCTAGCGGATCAGTTTCCGCGCAATATGTTTCGCGGGCAGGGGAAGGCGTTTTCGACCGATCTGCGGGCCTTGCGGGCGGCTCAAACCGCTGTGCGCAACGAATGGGATAGGCTCATCGCGCCGCCTGAACGGCAATTTTTTTACCTTCCGTTCATGCATTCAGAAAGTCTGACCGATCAGGATCACTGCGTTCGGCTGGTCGTTGACCGTATGCCCGACGCCGAGGAGACGCTGCGGCATGCGCGCGCACATCGAAAGGTGATCCGGCAATTCGGCAGATTTCCGTATCGCAACAACGCCTTGGGTCGGCGAAGCACCGCCGCTGAAACCGCATATCTTGACGACGGGGGGTATGCCTATACGCTGCGGACACTCGCGTAAGTGCGGGTCAGGCAGTTTGATCCTGGATCGGAATTCTCCGAGTTGCTGACGCTCGCGAGATAGTTTACCACTAAACTAAATTTCAATACGTGCTGCGAGGTTGCATAATGGCTGCGAAATCCTTTGATCTGATCGTGATTGGTGCGGGGCCGGGGGGCTATGTTGCGGCCATCCGGGGGGCGCAATTGGGGCTTTCGGTCGCCATTGTAGAGCGTGAGCATCTAGGCGGCATTTGTCTTAACTGGGGCTGTATCCCGACCAAAGCGCTTTTGCGGTCGTCGGAAGTATTCCACCTGATGCAGCGCGCAAGCGAGTTTGGCCTGAAGGCAGACAATATCGGCTATGATCTGGAGGCAGTTGTCAAACGGTCGCGCAAGGTTGCGGGGCAACTGTCCGGCGGTATCGGGCATTTGATGAAAAAGAACAAAGTCTCGGTCTTCATGGGCGCGGCGACGTTAGCGGGCAAAGGTAAAGTGTCGGTTAAGTCGAAAGACGGGGAAGAGACGCTGACCGCCAAGAATATCGTACTGGCGACCGGTGCGCGGGCCCGCAACCTGCCTGGGCTGGAAGCAGACGGAAAACGCGTGTGGATGTACAAGGATGCCTTGCAGCCGCCCCATATGCCGAAAAAGCTGCTGGTGATCGGGTCTGGCGCGATCGGTATCGAATTCGCAAGCTTTTACAATACCTTGGGTGCAGACACGACTGTTGTCGAGGTGATGGATCGTATCCTTCCCGTCGAGGATGAAGAGATCAGCAAATTCGCGAAAAAGCAGTTCGAAAAACAGGGCATGAAGATCATGCAGAAGGCCGTTGTCAAACAACTGGACCGCGCTGATGACAAGGTGACCGCCCATATCGAAACGGGCGGCAAGGTGACCAAGCATGAGTTTGACACGGTGATCTCCGCCGTGGGTATCGTTGGCAATGTCGAGGATCTTGGGCTGGAAGATCTGGGCGTGAAAATTGATCGGACCCATGTTGTGACCGATGAATATTGCCGGACCGGCGTCGAGGGGCTGTATGCCATCGGTGACATCGCCGGTGCCCCTTGGTTGGCGCATAAAGCCTCGCACGAGGGGGTGATGGTCGCCGAACTGATCGCGGGTCAACACGCGCACCCGGTCAAACCAGAATCCATCGCCGGCTGCACCTATTGTCACCCGCAGGTCGCGTCCGTCGGGTATACGGAAGCCAAGGCGAAAGAGCTTGGCTTTGACGTCAAGGTGGGTCGCTTCCCCTTCATCGGGAATGGCAAGGCGATTGCCCTTGGTGAGCCCGAAGGGATGATCAAAACCGTCTTTGACGCAAAAACAGGCGAATTGCTTGGCGCGCATATGGTGGGTGCCGAGGTGACCGAGCTGATCCAGGGCTATGTCGTGGGGCGTCAGCTTGAGACCACCGAAGAAGACCTGATGAACACCGTCTTCCCGCACCCGACCTTGTCAGAAATGATGCATGAATCCGTGCTGGATGCTTACGGACGCGTTATCCATATGTAGCCTTTGCCCGCGCATAGCGGGGTCCTAATCTTTGCAACGCCCGGTGACATATTCAATGTTGCCGGGCGTTTGCCGTCGTAATGACAGCCCAAAATGCGCCGCGATAATGTCGTTCCCCTTGTGTTCTTATTTTTTCGTTGGAGAATCCGTAGCACGCACCTATGTACTAAGCGTTAACGGGGGTCCGATATGGCTGAGCTAAAGAACATCGAAGTGCGCGGCGCGCGCGAACACAATCTAAAGAACATCGACGTGGACATTCCGCGCGACAAGCTGGTTGTGATCACCGGGCTGTCCGGATCGGGTAAGTCGAGCCTCGCGTTCGATACGATCTATGCCGAAGGGCAGCGACGCTATGTGGAATCGCTCAGCGCCTATGCGCGGCAATTCCTTGATATGATGCAGAAACCCGATGTGGATCACATCAGCGGCCTGTCGCCAGCGATTTCGATTGAACAGAAGACCACGTCGAAAAACCCCCGCTCTACCGTGGGGACGGTCACCGAGATTTATGACTATATGCGCCTGCTTTTTGCGCGCGTCGGCACGCCCTATTCCCCCGCGACCGGCAAGCCGATCGAGGCGCAGCAGGTGCAGGATATGGTTGATCGCGTGATGACCATGCCCGAAGGCACGCGCGCCTACCTGCTGGCCCCGATCATTCGTGACCGGAAGGGCGAGTACCGCAAAGAGTTCCTTGAGCTGCGCAAGCAGGGGTTTCAGCGGGTAAAAGTGAACGGCGAATTTTACGAACTGGACGAGCCGCCCACGCTGGACAAGAAGTTCCGCCATGACATCGACGTGGTTGTCGACCGTATCGTGGTCCGCGAGGGGCTAGAGACGCGCTTGGCGGATTCCCTGCGCACAGCGCTTGATCTGGCCGATGGGATCGCCGTGCTGGAAACCGCCCCGACCGAGGGCGAGCCCGAGCGTCATACCTTCAGCGAGAAATTCGCCTGTCCTGTCAGCGGCTTCACGATCCCCGAGATCGAGCCGCGTCTGTTTTCATTCAACGCTCCTTTCGGTGCCTGTCCGTCCTGCGATGGTCTGGGCAAAGAGTTGTTTTTTGATGAACGCCTTGTGGTGCCCGACCAGAACCTCAAGGTCTATGACGGTGCGCTGGCCCCGTGGCGCAAGGGTAAGTCCCCGTATTTCAAGCAAACGATTGAAGCCATCGCGAAACACTATCAATTTAGTGAAAATACGCGGTGGAAAGACCTGCCTGAGAAGGTGCAGCAAGTGTTCCTGCATGGCTCCGGCAAGGAAGAGATCAAGTTCCGCTATGACGAAGGCGGCCGTGTGTACGAGGTCAGCCGCGTGTTCGAAGGGGTGATCCCCAATATGGAACGCCGCTACCGCGAGACGGATAGCAACTGGATCCGCGAAGAATTCGAACGCTACCAGAACAACCGCCCCTGCGGCACCTGCAACGGCTACCGCCTGCGGCCCGAAGCGCTTGCTGTCAAGATCGGCCCGTCGGATGGCGACAGCGATACGCTGCTGCATGCGGGACAAGTCGTTGAAATGTCGATCCGCGAAGCTTTCGACTGGTGCACCAAAGTGCCCGATTATCTAACCGTTCAGAAGAACGAAATCGCGCGCGCGATCCTCAAGGAAATTCGCGAACGTCTGGGATTCCTCAACAATGTCGGGTTGGAATATCTGACGCTGGCACGCTCCAGCGGGACGCTCAGCGGGGGGGAAAGCCAACGTATTCGGCTTGCGTCGCAGATCGGGTCGGGGCTGACGGGGGTGCTTTACGTGCTTGACGAACCCTCGATCGGGTTGCACCAGCGCGACAATGACCGCTTGCTCCAGACGCTGAAAAACCTGCGGGATCAGGGCAATACGGTCATCGTCGTTGAACACGACGAAGAAGCGATCCGCGAGGCGGATTATGTGTTTGATATCGGGCCGGGGGCCGGTGTGCACGGCGGGCAGGTGGTCAGCCACGGGACATCGCAAGAGGTCGCCAATGATCCGAATTCTCTGACGGGCCAATACCTTACCGGCAAACGCGAGATCGCGGTGCCCGCCAAACGGCGCAAGGGCAACAAAAAGAAAATCCGTGTGGTCAAGGCGACGGGGAACAACCTCCAGAATGTCACGGTCGACTATCCACTGGGCAAATTCGTCTGCGTGACGGGTGTGTCAGGCGGCGGGAAGTCGACCCTGACGATCGAGACCTTGTTCAAGACCGCGTCGATGAACCTGAACGGGGCGCGCCAGACGCCCGCGCCGTGCGAGACCATCAAGGGGCTGGAGCATCTGGACAAGGTGATCGACATTGACCAGCGCGCCATCGGGCGCACGCCGCGGTCGAACCCGGCGACCTATACCGGTGCCTTCACCCCGATCCGCGACTGGTTTGCCGGTCTGCCCGAAGCCAAGGCGCGCGGGTACAAGCCCGGGCGTTTCAGCTTTAACGTCAAGGGCGGCCGCTGCGAGGCCTGTCAGGGCGACGGTGTGATCAAGATCGAGATGCACTTCCTGCCGGATGTCTATGTCGAATGTGAAACCTGCAAAGGCCAGCGCTATAACCGCGAAACGCTTGAGGTGAAGTTCAAGGGCAAATCCATCGCTGACGTGCTGGATATGACTGTCGAGGACGCGCAGAGCTTCTTTCAGGCGGTCCCCAGCATCCGCGAAAAAATGGATGCACTGATGCGTGTGGGCTTGGGCTACATCAAGGTGGGTCAGCAGGCGACGACGCTGTCGGGCGGGGAGGCGCAGCGCGTCAAACTGTCGAAAGAGCTCAGCAAACGCTCTACGGGGCGGACGCTGTATATCTTGGATGAACCGACCACGGGTCTGCATTTTGAAGACGTGCGCAAACTGTTAGAGGTGCTGCACGAGCTGGTGGATCAGGGCAATACTGTGGTCGTCATTGAACACAACCTCGATGTCATCAAGACTGCGGACCATATCATCGACATCGGTCCAGAAGGCGGCGATGGTGGCGGGCAGGTGGTCGCGACCGGCACGCCTGAACAGGTTGCCGAGGTCGAGGGGAGCTATACCGGCCACTACCTCAAGCCGATGCTCGCCCCGCGTAAGGTTGCTGCCGAATAGCATTGCCAACACTGCGGTAGACATAAAAATGCCCCGTCCTATTCAGGCGGGGCATTTTTCATGAAATCTTAGGGTTTCGCGGCGCAGTTTAGTTTAGAAGGCGCGATGCCAGACCGATCAGCGCCAGTACGTCATCGGTTTGCGGGTCCACGGCATAGACATAGCCGTCGTCCTGAACGTAGCGGTTGTAGCGGGTCAGCCCATGCCGGTGGGGCTGTTCGATCACGACGTAGCGCGTCAGCTTGTCGCCTTTGGCGTGGTGGTGCTTGTCATGCCCTTTGGCAAGATGACGCCCGTTGTCGCTGTGCTGCTTCTCGTGTTTCTTGATCGCCTTTTTGTATTCTTTAACAGCTTTCTTGTGCTGCTTTTGATGCTTTTTGTCATCGTGCTTATCATGCTTGGCCAAGGTCACCTGCGGTGCCGCGACATCGTAATGCCCCGACGCGCCATAGGAGGCAGAGGCCGCCTGTACGGCCGGGCTGAAGGCCAGCACGGCGAAGGCGCTTGCGGCGAGGGTAAGGGTTTTCATGCTCGTTCTCCGTTACAGTGTCGATACAGCAACAAACGAACGGCGCGCGGGTTTCCGTCGCAGGGACGAGACGGCGGGAACCCGCTTGCTTTTGCGTATCAGCCGTTACGGCCGCGGGTTTCGAAACGGGGCAGCATGGCAGAGAAATCCTTGCCGTTTCCGTCTTCGTTCTCGACGAATTGCGCATAGAGCGCGCGGGCCAGCTCTCCCATCGGGGTGTCCGCATCTGCCATCTCTGCTGCCTGCTGCGACAGCCCAAGATCCTTGAGCATCAGCTCCGCCGCGAAGCCCGGTGTGTAGCCATTGTCTGCGGGCGAGGTGGGGCCAACACCGGGGGCAGGGCAATAGGCGTTCATCGACCAGCTGTAGCCCGACGAGGTGCTGACCACGTCGAACATCTTCTGCCGGTCCAACCCCAGTTTGTCGGCCAGCGCAAATGCCTCGCAGGTGGCGATCATGGTGACCCCGAGGATCATGTTGTTGCAAATCTTCGCCGCTTGCCCCGCACCGGCATCGCCGCAATGCACCGCCTTTTGCCCCATGATGTCGAAGAGGGGCTTGGCCGTGGCAAAGGCTTGCGTCGACCCGCCGGCCATAAAGGTCAGTGTGCCGCCAGATGCCCCGCCGATACCGCCAGACACGGGGGCGTCAACGGCCATTATGCCAGCGTCTTCAGCGGCTTGCGCGGTGTTCTTCGCGCTTTCCACATCCACGGTGGAACAGTCGATGAACAGCGTGCCTTGCGCCATATGGGGGATCGCCTGTGCCGCCACTTGCCGCAGGATCGACCCGTTGGGCAGCATTGTGATCACCGCGTCCATGCCCGCCACGGCGGCTTCAAGGCTGTCTGCAACGCGCACGCCCTCTGCCGTGGTGCCCGCGACGTCAAAGCCCGCCACGTCGTGGCCCGCTTTGGCGAGGTTGGTCGCCATAGGCGCGCCCATGTTGCCCAGTCCGATAAATCCGATCTTCATGCTCATGTGGTTCTCTCCAGTGTCAGGGCGTCCTCGGCCAGCGGGCGCAGCATCTTGGCCGTCGCGGCAAGGGGGACGTTCATATCGGCATATTGCCAGTTAGGGCTGCGGTCCTTGTCGATGATCGCCGCGCGGATCCCTTCAAGGAAGTCGCCATGCTCCATCGCGCGGAAGGTAAAGCGGTATTCCATATCCAACGCCTTCTCGATGCTCAGCGAGGGGCCGCGCAGACGGTGGATGATCTCGATCGTGCAGGCCATCGCCAACGGGCTGCTGCGCTGCATCTTCTTGAGCGTGTCTGCGGCAAAATCGCTGTCGGATGCGCGCAGGGCGTTGAGGATATCCGCCAGCGTTTCGCCGCCAAACAAGCTGTCGATCTCGGCCGCCTGCGCCTCGAGTGCAGAGGCGGGCGGCGTGGTGCTTGCGGTTTCCAGAATGGCCACATCGCCTGAATTCTCAAGCGCGGCTATCACGTCGGGCCAGTTTAACTCTGCGATGTAAGTGTCTGCAAAACCGGCGTAAATCGCATCTTCACCCTTCATGCGTGACGCGGTTGTGCCCAGATATTCGCCCACCCGTCCGGGGGCCAGCGCCAGCATCAGGCTGCCGCCCACATCGGGCACCAGACCGATGCCACATTCCGGCATCGCGATCTGGCTGCTTTCCCCCACCACGCGGTGCGAGCCGTGACAGCCGATGCCTACGCCGCCGCCCATGGTGAACCCCTGCAAGAAGGAGACGACGGGCTTGGTATAGGCGAAGATCTTGGCGTTCAGCCGGTATTCATCCGCCCAGAACTTGCGCCCGTAGGCGTAGTTGCCCTTGGTGCCCGTGGCGTAAAGTTCGGCGATGTCACCACCCGAGCAAAAGGCACGATCCCCTTCGGCGTCAAGGATGATCAGATCGACCTTCGGGTCATGCTGCCAAGCGTCAAAGGCGTCTTCGATGGCCAGACACATGTCATAGGTCATGGCGTTCAGCGCCTGGGGGCGGGTGAGGGTGATCCGACCCGCGCGCCCTGAAATACGGATGGAAATATCGGTCATCGGTTCTTCAGCATATCCCGCGCCACGATGACGCGCATGATTTCATTGGTGCCTTCAAGGATCTGGTGGACGCGCAGGTCACGCACCAGCTTTTCGATGCCGTAATCCGCCAGATAGCCATAGCCGCCGTGCAGTTGCAGACATTGATCGACGACCTTGCTGCCTGCCTCTGTCACGAACTTCTTCGCCATGGCACAGAACTTGGTGGCATCCGGCGCGCCCGTGTCCAGCTTCCACGCGGCTTGGCGCAGGAAAACGCGGGCGGCTTGCAGTTCGATCTCCATCTCGGCAAGGCGGAATTGCAGACCCTGAAATTGGTCGATGGGTTTGCCGAATGCTTTACGCTCGCCCATATAGGTGAGCGTGGCGTTCAGCGCAGTCTGTGCAGCACCCAAGGAACATGCGGCGATGTTCAAACGGCCGCCATCCAGCCCCATCATTGCATATTTGAAACCTTTTCCCTCTTCACCCACCAGATTTCCGGCAGGAATGTTGCAATCATCAAACTGCACTTGGGACGTGGGTTGGCTGCGCCAGCCCATTTTATCCTCTAGCCCGCCAAAGGAAAGCCCTGCCGTCCCGTCTTCGACAAAGACGGTGGAAACGCCCGCGGCCCCCTCATCCGAGGTGCGCACCATCGCGACATAGGCGTCGGAATAGCCGCCGCCCGAGATGAACGCCTTGGTGCCGTTCAGGGTATAGCCTTCGTTCGTGCGGGTACATTTCGTCTTGAGCGCCGCCGCGTCAGAGCCCGATCCGGGCTCCGTCAGGCAATAGCTGAGCACGGTGTTCATGCTCAGGATGTCGGGCATGATCCGCGACTTGAGGTCGTCACTGGCAAAGCTGTCCAGCATCTTGGCGCACATGTTATGGATCGACAGAAAGGCCGCGACCGACGGGCAAGCCATGCTAAGAGCTTCGAACACCAGCGTCGCATCAAGCCGCGTCAGGCCAGATCCGCCCGCATCCTCGGACACGTAAAGCCCGCCAAAGCCCAGCTCTGCAATCTTGGGCCAAAGGTCTTTGGGGATTGTTTCGTCTTTCTCCCACTTCTGGGCGAAAGGGGCGATATGTTCCTGGCCAAAGCCATAGGCCATGTCGAAAATCGCGGTTTGCTCTTCTGAAAGTGCGAAATCCATAAACGGTGATCCCTCCCAAGACCGATCGAATTGAACGTGTGTTTAATTGTAAGCATGCACGTGGGCGTCGCGCAAGCACCCTCCGGCGGGGGAGCCGCCGAAGGGCGAGGATGGGGCTTATTCCATCGGCTTGAAGTTGAACTCGCCGCCTTCTTTGATGCCCGAGGGCCAGCGCGAGGTCACGGTTTTGGTGCGTGTGTAGAATTTGAACGCGTCCGGCCCGTGCTGGTTCAGGTCGCCAAAGACCGATTTCTTCCAGCCGCCAAAGGTGTGATAGGCGAGCGGCACGGGGATCGGCACGTTGATCGCCGATCATGCCGACGTTGATCGCGCGCTGGCAAAGTCACGCGCGGCATCGCCGTCACGGGTAAAGATCGCGGTGCCGTTGCCGTATTCGTGGTCCATCGCCAGCTTCAGGGCCTCTTCGTAAGAGCCTGCGCGCACGGTCGAGAGCACCGGGCCAAAGATTTCCTGCGTGTAGATGTCCATATCGGGTGTCACGTGGTCAAAGAGATGCGGACCGACAAAGAAGCCATCCTCATAGCCCTGCAATTTGAAATCGCGCCCGTCGACCACGAGTTTGGCACCCTGTGCGATGCCTGTCTCGACAAGGCCGAGAATGCGGGCTTTGGCCTCGGCGGTCACGACCGGGCCGTAATCCACGTCATTGCCAGCGGTGTAGGGCCCCACCTTCAGCTTTTCGATGCGCGGCACCAGCTTTTCGATCAGGCGGTCGGCGGTTTCATCGCCCACCGGAACCGCGACGGAAATCGCCATGCAGCGTTCGCCCGCCGCGCCATAGCCCGCGCCGATCAGCGCGTCTGCGGCCTGGTCCAGATCGGCGTCCGGCATGATGATCATGTGGTTCTTGGCACCGCCAAAGCATTGGACGCGTTTGCCATTCGCGCAGCCCGTGCCGTAGATATATTCGGCGATGGGGGTTGAGCCGACAAAGCCGACCGATTGAATGACAGGGTGATGCAGGATCGCGTCGACCGCTTCCTTGTCGCCATTGACGACCTGAATGATACCTTTGGGCAGACCCGCTTCTTCCAGCAGTTCGGCCAGCATCAGGGGCACGGATGGATCTCGCTCGGACGGTTTGAGGATGAAGGCGTTGCCGCAGACGATGGCGGGGGCGAACATCCACATGGGGATCATGGCGGGGAAGTTGAACGGCGTGATACCTGCGGACACGCCAAGGGGCTGACGCATGGAATACATGTCGATGCCGGGGCCCGCGCTGTCGGTGAAATCGCCTTTCAGCAGCTCGGGCGCGCCGATGCAGTATTCCACCACTTCCAGACCGCGCTGCACGTCACCGGCGGCGTCGGGCAGGGTCTTGCCGTGTTCGCGGCTCAGCGCCTCGGCGAGCTTGTCCATATCGCGGTTCAGCAGGTCCACGAACTTCATCATGACCCGCGCCCGACGCTGGGGGTTCACCGCGGCCCATGCGGGTTGCGCGGCCATGGCGTATTTTACGGCCTGATCCAGCTCTGCCTCGCCAGCCAGCGGGACTTTCGCCTGCACTTCGCCGGTTGCGGGGTTGTACACGTCGGCAAAGCGGCCTGACGTGCCTTTGACGTGGGCGCCGTTCAGGTAATGGGTCAACTCTTGCATGGAATGCTCCTTCTGTGCGTTTGGCGGCAGGTTAGGCTTGCAAAAAACAAAGCAAAAGAGGCATGGCGTCAAAATCGTTTTGCATTATTGCAAAGCCTAGCGCGGGCTGAAAGGGTAGGATGGGGCGCTGCCCCCGTCCTTCGGACGTCCCCGGAGTTTACGGGCAAAATGAAGTCTGTGCAGAAAACGAAACGTGAAAGGAGCCGTGGCCGATGATGGGGAACTGGGACGACCTGCGGCTGTTTCTGGCCGTCGCGCGCGAGCAGAGCCTATCGGGCGCGGGGAAGCTGTTGCGGTTGGATCCCGCGACTTTGGGGCGACGCATGGCGCGGCTGGAAAAGACCATGCAGGCGGTATTATTCGTGAAATCGCCCTCGGGCTACGCGCTGACCGAGGCGGGCGTGCAGTTGCTGTCGCGGGCCGAAGCCGCGGAGCAGGCGATGCGGCAGGCCACGGCGGATGTGGTCGTGCCGTCGGACCAACTGGCAGGGCAGATCAGGATCGGGGCACCGGACGGCTGCGCCAATTATCTGCTGCCACAGGTCTGCGCCCGTTTGGTGGCGGATAATCCGGGGCTCGATATTCAGATTGTCGCCCTGCCGCGGGTGTTCAACCTGTCGCGGCGCGAGGCGGATATGGCGATCGGGGTCAGCGCGCCCACGGCGGGGCGGCTGGTTGTGCAGAAAATCGCCGACTACCAGCTGCATCTTGCCGCCGCCGACAGCTATCTTGCCGCGCGCCCCGCGATCCGGACCGTTGCAGACCTGCAGGGGCACCGGTTGGTGGGGTATATCCCCGACATGATCTTTGATCGCGAGCTTGATTATCTGGCAGAGCTTGGCATGACGCGGGTGCCTCTGGCCTCTAATTCCGTGTCCGTTCAGGTGAATATGATCCGGCAAGGGGGCGGCGTCGGGATTGTGCATGATTTCTCGCTTCCTGCGACGCCGGGGGTGACGCGCATCCTGATCGATGACGTGCATCTGAGCCGCGCCTTTTATTTGATTCGCCATGAAGACGACCGCCGCAATCTGCGTCTGAGCCGCTTTGCGGAAGCTCTGGCGCAGGGCGTCCGCGCCGAAGTGGCGAAACTGGAGGCAATTGCTTGACACGCAACAGTATTAAAGGGAACCTGACCTATAGGTAATATTCTTGCGAAGGGGCCGACCATGCTAGTTTCCCAAATCCTGAAAACCAAAGCGGATGACAGTGTTACGACGGTAAAACCGGGCACGCGTATCTCGCAGGCGGCGGCGATGTTGTCGGAAAAGCGGATCGGGACCCTGGTCGTGTCAGCGGACGGCAAAACGCCCGATGGTATCCTGTCGGAGCGTGACATCGTGCGCACCCTTGGCCGCGAGGGCGGCGGCTGTCTGGACGACACCGTAGAGGCGCTGATGACGCGCGATCTGATCACCTGCGCCAAGGATGAAACCGCGGATGATATCCTTGCCAAGATGACGCAAGGCCGCTTTCGCCACATGCCTGTTTTGGAGGATGGGGTTCTGATCGGCCTGATCTCTTTGGGGGATGTGGTCAAGGCCCGCCTGATGGAGCTTTCGATGGAGAAAGACGCCCTGGAGGGGATGATCAGGGGCCACTAGCCCACCGAAATTGGCGTTGCATCTTCGCGGTGTAAATGCTTGCTTGCACTTCGAATAACGACTTGAAATGACTGGACTCTCCCATGCGCGTAGGCCTTTACCCCGGCACCTTCGACCCTATTACTTTGGGTCACATCGACATCATCCGGCGGGCGGCGACGCTTGTTGATAAACTGGTGATCGGTGTCGCGATCAACCGCGATAAGGGGCCATTGTTCGAGCTGGAAGAGCGTGTCGCCCAGATCGAAGAGGAATGCCGCAAGCTGAACCAGGAGACCGGGACAGAGATCGTGGTGCATCCCTTCGAGAACCTGTTGATCGATTGCGCCCATGATGTGGGGGCACAGATGATCATCCGCGGGCTGCGGGCCGTGGCGGATTTCGA
>NZ_DGMH01000030.1:44717-45012 GCF_002388305.1 Sulfitobacter sp. UBA4523 | reverse complement strand
CTGCGGGCCGTGGCGGATTTCGAGTACGAGTATCAGATGGTGGGGATGAACCGTAAGCTGGATGATAGCGTCGAGACGGTCTTCTTGATGGCAGAGGCCGAGCATCAGGCGATTGCCAGCCGTTTGGTCAAGGAAATCGCCCGGCTTGGCGGGGACGTCAGCAAATTTGTGACGCCCGCCGTCAATGCCGAGCTGTTAAAGCGTTTCTCGCAATAACGATCAGAGGGTTTTCGCAACCTCGCGCGAGGTGTCGAGCATACGGTTCGAGAACCCCCATTCGTTGTCATACCAGCCC
>NZ_DGMH01000030.1:44118-44500 GCF_002388305.1 Sulfitobacter sp. UBA4523 | reverse complement strand
CCCATTCGTTGTCATACCAGCCCAGAACCCGCAGCTGTGTCCCGCTTTGGACAGAGGTCTGATCAAGAGCCACGACACAGGAATGTGAATCGTGGTTCAGGTCGATCGACACCAGAGGACGTTCGACCAGACCAAGGATGCCTTTCAGCGGGCCTTCGGCGGCGGTGCGTAGGGTGGCGTTGACCTCTTCCACCGTGGTGTCTTTCGACAGTTCGACCACCAGATCGACACAGGATACATTCGGTGTGGGCACGCGGATCGCGGTGCCGCCGATCAGCCCGTCAAGCTCGGGCAGCACTTTACCCAGTGTCTTGGCCGCACCGGTGGTGGTGGGGATCATCGACAGCGCCGCGGCGCGGGCACGGTACAGGTCGCTGTGCGC
>NZ_DGMH01000030.1:38873-43994 GCF_002388305.1 Sulfitobacter sp. UBA4523 | reverse complement strand
TGGTCGCCGGTGTAGCTGTGGATTGTGGTCATATGGCCGTGCTTGATGCCGAAGGCGTCATGCAGGGTCTTGGCCAGCGGTGCCATGCAGTTGGTGGTGCAGGAGGCATTGCTCAGCACCGTGTCTTCGGCGGTGATCAGATCGTGGTTCACACCGTAGACAATTGTTTTCATGGCGTCTTTACCGGGGGCAGAGATGACGACCCGTTTCGATCCATTCGCCAGATGTTTGGCCGCCGCCTCGCGCGTGGTGAAGATGCCGGTGCATTCCAGCACGATGTCCACATCGCCCCACGGCAGGGCAGCGGGGTCGCGTTCTGCGGTCACGCGGATCGGGCCTTGGCCCACATCCATCGTGTTGTCGCCCAGGGTGACCGGACGGCCAAAGCGCCCGTGGACCGAGTCGAATTCGAACAGATGTGCGTTGGTTTCCAGCGGGGCGAGATCGTTGATCGCCACCACCTGCAAATCATCGTCGCCACGCTCCATCAGCGCGCGCAACACGTTACGACCGATACGGCCAAAGCCATTGATTGCCAATTTGGTAGCCATGGGGCGTCCTCCTGAATTTGATAGCGCTAACATCGACATTTATGACAAAGAGTCAACCTGTGCAGGGCAATATTGCGCCGGAAGCGATCGGAGGGAAGGGGCCGACTGTCGGATCAGCGCCAGAACGCCACCCACTCGATCAGGTCGACAAATTTCTTGGTCAGGAAAATCAGATGTTCGCTGCCATAGATCAGCGCATCAATCCCCAGTGCGGTCAGCAGTACAGCAGCGAGAGAGACAGCGATGGGGGTGTCCATGGGGGCGGTGGTCCTTGCCTGCGGGTGGCCCAGATATGACAGGGCAACCCGCGCGTCGCAAGTCTTAGCCCAGTTTACCCATGGCAACGGCAACATCGGCCATACGGACAGAGAAGGCCCATTCGTTGTCATACCACGCCAGGACACGCACCAGACGGTTGCCCACGACCTTGGTCTGGTCGGGCGCGAAGATCGACGAATGTTCGGTGTGGTTGAAATCGACCGACACTTTCTGTTCCGCATCATAGGCAAAGACCCGCGACATCGGGCCGTTTGCAGCGGCGCGCATGGCCTCGTTGACCTCTTCAACCGTGACATCACGGCCTGCCATAAAGGTCAGGTCAACCGCGCTGACGTTTGGCGTTGGAACGCGCATAGCCGTGCCATCCAGCTTGCCTTTGAGCGCGGGCAGCACTTCACCCAAGGCTTTCGCCGCACCGGTAGAGGTCGGGATGATCGCCATCGCAGCGGCGCGCGCACGGTAAAGGTCTTCGTGGCGGCGGTCCAGCGTCGGCTGGTCGCCGGTATAGCTGTGCACGGTGGTCATGATGCCGCTTTCGATGCCGAACGCATCATGCAGCGCCTTGGCCATCGGGGCCAGACAGTTGGTGGTGCACGACCCGTTCGATACCATCGTGTCCGAGGCCTGCAATTCGCCGTCGTTCACACCATAGACCACAGTGCGGTCAACGTTCTTGCCCGGTGCCGACAGCAACACGCGTTTCGCGCCCTGATCCAGATGGACCTTTGCCAGCAGCCCGTCGTTGAACTTGCCCGTGCATTCCAGCACGACGTCGCACCCTTCCCAGTTCAGCTCGTTCATCTGGTAGGTCGACATAACCTCCATCTCTCCGCGCCCCAGATCCAGCGTGCCGTTGCCGACCTTGACTTCGTTGGGAAAACGCCCGTGGACGGAATCGTATTTGATCAGATGTGCCGCAGTCTCCAGCGGGCCGGTCGCGTTGATGCGCACCACCTCGATGTCATCCCGGCCCGACGCCGCGATATGAGACAGGGTGCAGCGGCCGATGCGGCCAAATCCGTTGATACCGACTTTGATGGTCATGGGGGCGTCCTTTGGCAAAGATCTGGAACTTTGCCGGTTCTATATCTGGTGGTCGTGAACAGGGGAAAGGGCTAAAACCCCCTAATTTCCGTATGTTAGCGATAAATATTCGTGTTAGCGATAACCCTCAGATCGGCTTTGCCTTCTGCCTGCGCTGCGCTACCCTTACGCCAACAAATATGGAGAGACTGAATGAGCGGCCTATTAGCCCTGTTGGATGATGTAGCAGCGATTGCAAAAGTGGCCGCGGCCAGCGTGGATGATGTGTTCGGCCAGGCCGCCAAGGCCAGCGCCAAGGCCGCGGGTGCTGTCATCGACGACGCCGCCGTGACCCCGAAATACGTCAGCGGCTTCGAGGCCAACCGCGAGCTGCCGATCATCTGGCGCATCACCAAAGGGTCGCTGAAGAACAAGCTGGTCTTCTTGTTGCCCGCCGGTTTGCTCCTGTCGAATTTCGCGCCATGGTTGATCGCGCCCTTGTTGATGTTGGGTGGGGCCTACCTGTGTTTTGAAGGCGCTGAGAAGATCGCCCATGCGCTTGGGGTGGGGGGCAAAGGACACGAGGATCATCCCCCCGGTGCCGATGAAAAGGTGATCAAGGACCCCGCCAAGCTGGAAGAGCAAAAGGCCAAAGGTGCGATCAAGACCGACTTTATCCTCTCGGCCGAGATCATGACCATCGTGCTGTCAAACCTCGAGGTGTCAAATTTCTGGATGGAGGCAGGCGCTTTGGCCGCTGCCGCCGTGATCATCACGATCGCGGTCTATGGCTCTGTCGCGCTGATCGTAAAGATGGATGATGTGGGGCTTTATATGGCCAAGAACGGCAATCTCGGCCTGACCCGTGGTCTGGGTCGCGGGATCGTTCGCGGCATGCCGTGGTTCCTCAAGGCGCTGACCATTATCGGGACGGCGGCCATGCTCTGGGTCGGCGGATCGATCATCGTGCACGGTATGGAAGAACTTGGCTTCGGCGCGCTTGGCCACCTGATCCATGACTACGCCGTCGCTTTCGGCCATATGGTTCCGGTCGCGTATGAAGGTGCCGCCGAATGGATCGCCAAAGCCGCGATGGACGGTGTCTTTGGTCTGGCCCTTGGGCTGGTGCTGATCCCCGTCGGCGAAAAGATCATCACCCCGCTGTGGCGCGCGGTCTTCAACCGCAAGGATGCCGGCGCACACGCGTAAACGGGGCGGATATATGGGAGAGGAAGGGGGCGCAGCTTGCGCCCCTTTTTTTTATGGCTGGTCGGGGTTAATCGTTGGCGCACCTATGAACCCTGCCTATGAAGACAATCCCTAGGTTCGAATGCGGGCTGCGGAAGGAAAAGCCCTTGAGGCTGTCATGCGGTGGAACATTTGCCGCGCCTTGTCGGTTGAGCGGTAAGGCATGGGACTCCATAACGTTCACCCCGACATGTCCATTTTTGAAACTCGGTGCTGGATGCTTGATCCGCCACTCTGATATGGAGGTCTTTTCGTGAAATTCACCCCCCTCGCATGTGCGACCATTCTGGCTTGCGCCGTAGCGCCCGTTCTAAACGCAGGGGTCGCGTTGCCCAGTGCGACAATGTCTTCCCTGACCGTGCCTATGGGGCAGGACTCCCAGATCGTGAAGATCAAAAACGACAAGGAAAAAGGCCCCAAGAAGGCGAAGAAGGAAAAGCATAAGAAGGACAAGCACGGGAAGAAAGAGAAGAAACACAAGAAGAAACACGAGAAACAGGCCAAGAAGCTAGAGAAGAAGCTTGAAAAGCACGAAAAGGTAAAAGTGAAAGTCAAAGTGTCGAAGGAGGATCGTTCGCGTATTTCAAACGAGGTTCTCGAAGTGCGCGCACCTGAAGGTCGTGACATGAGCGTGCTACTTGGTGCCGTGCCACTCGCGCTCTTGGGCTCTCAAATCGCCTTTGCTGATGTCCCCGAAGATATACGGCTGACCTATCGCAACTGCCCACCGGGCCTTGCAAAAATGGACCCACCTTGCGTACCCCCTGGACTTGCCAAAAAAGGCGTGACCTATGAGGAATGGGTGGCATACGACGATAAGCAGCTTGACGCCATCTACCTTGATCAGCGTACGGAATTCTTGGATCGGGACGTGGTTGTCGAAGAAGATGCAAATCGTGACGTCGTCCTTGACGACGATACCCTGTTGCTCAGCTCGGAACAGATTGCATCGCTTTACGATCTTCGCCCCGCACCGGCAGGCAAGCGCTATGCTTTGATCGATGGCCAGCCTGTGTTGCTCACCCAAGAAGATTACACATCGCTGCTGCGGATCAATGAATTGGCGCGGGTTGAAAACCTACCAGACGGCGTGCGCATTGCACCTACAGCGGCGTTGACGCAGAACGAATTGCGCCAAACCTACAAGTTGCCACAGCTTGAGACCGGCAATAACTATGCTGTTGTGAATGGTGAGCTGGTGACGTTGCAGGACAGCGCATTCGAAACTTTGCAACTTATCCGGATCGCGCGCGCCATTTTTTGAGGCCACGCTGAAGTTAGACCGAGGGGCATGCGCCACGCCTCTCGCAGCTTTTGCCAGCGTCAGACGGCCCGCAACATTGTGGTACAAAAATAGAAAGGGGGAGCAAAATGCTCCCCCTTTTTCGTTGTGACTGTATCCGTTCAGATCACAGCAGCGCTTTGGCCTTGTCGGCGACGTTCTGCGGGGTGATGTCGAACTTTTCGAACAGCTCTTCTGCGGGGGCGGAGGCACCGAAGCGGTCCATGCCGACGAAATCGGCCTTGTTCCACTTGCCACGCTCGCCGGTGAGCCAGCGGTCCCAGCCTTGGCGTACGGCGGCTTCGACGCCGACGCGGACAGGGCCGGCGGGCAGGACGCGGCGGCGGTAGGCTTCGTCTTGGGCGGCGAACAGCTCCATGCAGGGCATGGATACGACGCGGGTGCCGATGCCTTCGGCTTGCAGCAGGTCACGGGCTTTCAGCGCGATCTCGACTTCAGAGCCGGTGGCGATCAGGATGACCTGACGTTTGCCTTCGGCGTCCGCCAGAACATAGGCCCCCTGTTCGGTGAGGTTCTTGTTCTTGTGCTCAAGCCGCACGGTGGGCAGGCCCTGACGGGTCAGCGACAGCACGGACGGTGTCTTTTTGCTGCTCAGCGCGATTTCCCAGGCCTCTGCGGTTTCAACCGTGTCAGCGGGGCGGAACACATAGGTGTTGGGTGTCGCGCGGCTGATGGCCAGATGCTCGACGGGTTGGTGCGTCGGGCCGTCTTCGCCCA
>NZ_DGMH01000030.1:38556-38714 GCF_002388305.1 Sulfitobacter sp. UBA4523 | reverse complement strand
CCGATGCTGTCGTGGGTCATGACAAACACGCTTGGCACCTGCATCAGCGCGGCGAGGCGCATGGCGGGGCGGGCGTAGTCGGTGAAACACATGAAGGTGCCACCGTAAGGGCGGATGCCGCCGTGCAGCGCCATGCCGTTCATCGCGGCGGCCATGCC
>NZ_DGMH01000030.1:37514-38296 GCF_002388305.1 Sulfitobacter sp. UBA4523 | reverse complement strand
CCCAGATCAGCGGTCTTTGTGTTGTTCGAACCGGTCAGGTCAGCCGAACCGCCCACGGTTTCGGTATAGAGCGGGTTCAACACCTCCAGCGTCTTTTCGCTGCTGGCGCGGGTGGCCAGTTTCGGCGCGTTTTCCGACGTCTGCTTTTTGAACGCCTTGATCGTCGCGCTCAGCTTCTTGGGGGCGTCACCGGCCAGCGCGCGGTTGAACTCTTCACGCTTTGTGCGCGACATGGCGTCGAAACGCTCTTCCCAGGCGCGGCGGTCGTCTGCGCCGCGTTTGCCGATCTCTTCCCAGGCGGATTTCACATCGGCAGGGACTTCGAACGGGCCGGTTGTCCAGCCATAGGCGGCTTTGGCAGCGGCCATCTGGTCCGCATCGGTCAGCGCGCCGTGACCTTTCGAGGTATCCTGCGCGGCGTGTCCAAGCGCGATATGCGTCTTGCAGGCGATCATCGTGGGCAGATCGGATTTGCGCGCCTCGGTCAGGGCGGCGTCGATCTCGTCGGGGTTGTGGCCGTCGATTTCGATGACGTGCCAGTCAGCCGCCTTGAACCGCGCACCCTGATCCACTTTGTCGGACAACGATACCGGCCCGTCGATGGTGATGTCGTTATTGTCCCACATCACGATCAGCTTGCTCAGCTTGTGGCGGCCCGCAAGGGCAATCGCCTCGTGGCTGATGCCTTCCATCAGGCAGCCGTCACCCGCGATCACATAGGTGAAGTGGTCGACGATCTTCTTGCCGTATTGCGCGCGCTGGATTTCCTCGGCCATGGCAAA
>NZ_DGMH01000030.1:0-37306 GCF_002388305.1 Sulfitobacter sp. UBA4523 | reverse complement strand
TCGGCCAGGAAGTTTTCAGGGTGGCCCGCGGTGCGTGCGCCCATCTGGCGGAAGTTCTTGATCTCTTCGAGGGGGAATTGCTCGTAGCCGGTCAGGTGCAGCAGCGAATAGATCAGCATGGACCCGTGGCCGGCCGACAGGATAAAACGGTCGCGGTCAGGCCACAGGGGGTTGGACGCGTCAAACTTCAGGTGCTTTTCAAACAAGACAGTGGCGACATCCGCCATGCCCATCGGCATGCCCGAGTGGCCGGAATTGGCGGCGGCGACAGCGTCCAGCGTCAGGGCGCGAATGGCGGTCGCTTTGGACCAATGGGCGGGATGGGCTTTGGCGAGGGCGTTCAGATCCACGGTGCAAGCTTCCTTATAAGGGGGAAAAGGGATTGCGCGGATCAATACCAGCCACCCCGCAAAGATCAAGGCCCAGAGGGCATCGCCCGCAGCAGAGCTTTTCCGCCGGGCCAAGGCATTGTTCTTAAAGGGGCAGTATTCCGCCTTTGGTTTCGGTAGGATCAGCGGAAACCACGTTGACCAGCGATTCGATGGTTGGCAAACTGCATTTTACGACTGACATACGACGTTTTACGAGGAACCCTGCGATGAGCGACATAGAACACTTGCAAGGCCGTATTCTGGCGGCGCTTGAAAGGGCATCGCGCGGAGCTGACAAACTGGCCGTCGCCAAGGCGGAGGTCCCCGATCTTTCGGAAGAACTGGCGCAGGAACGCGCTGTCAACGCAGAGCTTTCTGAACAGGTCACTGCCCTGAAAAAGCGGCTGGAGGATGAAACCGCCCATCTGCGGGCTGAACTGGCCACAGCACAGGCGCGCAACAACAGTGCGGCCGCGGTACAGGCCCAGACCGAAAAGCTTGATCTGGAAATCCAGCGGGTGCGCCGCGCCAATGCGCAGCTGGCCGATGCCTGCGCTGCGCTGCGCGAAGCCAATGCCGAAGGGGTGGGGGACGCCGATCTGATCAATGCCGCCTTGCAGGCAGAGCTTGACGCGCTGCATGCCGCCCGTCGCGCCGATGTGGCAGAGGCGGACGCGATCCTCTCTGTTCTTACCCCGCTTGTTCCCACTGCCGAGGAGTCTGCCTGATGCCCGAAGTTTCCATCTCTATCGGCGGTCGCCAATTCGAAGTTTCCTGCCAGGAGGGCGAGGAAGACTACCTGCACGCCGCAGCCAAGATGCTCGACGATGAAGCGCAGGTGTTGTCGGATCAGGTGGGCCGGATGCCTGAAGCGCGGATGTTGTTGATGGCGGGCCTGCTGCTTGCCGATAAAACCGCCAGCGTCGAGGATAAGATCAAGGAAGCCCGCGCCGAACTGGCAGAGCGTGACGCAGAGCTTGCAAGCCTGCGCAATGTCGTGGTGGAGCCAGAGCGGATCGAGGTGCCTGTCATCCCGCAAAGCGTCACCGACAGCCTTGCCGAAATGGCCGCCCGCGCCGAAGCCTTGGCGAGCGAGATCGAAGACAAGGCTAAAGACGGGGCCCAGTGACCCAGCCGCGCGCCATCGCATTCGGGGCCGCGGCGGCGTGGTGGCTTGGGGTAGGAGGCAGCGCTTTGGCGCAGGCCATGCCGGTCACCGCCACCTATATCTGCGAGCGCGGGGTCGAGGTGCCGGTTTCCTATACCACCCCCGAACAGGGGGAGGCGACGGCTGTGCTTTATGTGGAAAACCGCATGGTTACGCTGGTCCGGACCCGCGCGGCATCAGGGGCGCGCTATGCATGGCCCTCGGACGGTTCCGGCTATGTCTGGTGGACCAAGGGGGACGCCGCGACGCTAATCTGGCATGATGCGGCGGCGGAGGAAGATGTCACGCTCTACGCGGCGTGTCAGGCGCGGTGACGCGTTCTATGCAGGGCGCGCGCCGATTTGCGTAGCGCGGTTCGGGTGCCCCTTGATCCAAGGCGCACCCGTTTTTTTGTCAGCCGACCGTTAGCTGTTAGCCGTTAGCCGTTGGCTTCGCGGATCTTGTCAGCGGCGTCCTTGTCAAAGGCGACGCCGTTGTCTTCCAGCAGCGTGTCCAGCTCGCCCGACAGCATCATTTCGGTGATGATGTCGCAGCCGCCGACGAATTCGCCTTTGACGTAAAGCTGCGGGATGGTGGGCCAGTCAGAGAAATCCTTGATCCCCTGACGCAGCTCTTCGTCGGCCAATACGTTCACGTCGGTGTAGTCGACATTCATATAGTTCAACACGCCCGCCACACGGGAGGAGAACCCGCACTGCGGCATCGTCTTGTTGCCCTTCATGAACAGCACAACGTGGTTGGCGGTGATGGTTTCCTGAATTTGCGTCTTTGCGTCGGTCATTTAGATTTGTCCTTTGGTATAAAGCGTTTCGCGTATTCTTGAGGGTCGCGGGGGATGCGGTAGTTGGTCTGATGTCCGCCGCCGCCGCCACCCGAATGATAGGTCGCGTCAATTTCGTGATAGCCCTTGCCCGGCTTTGACCCGCGTTCGGTGTCGCGTGTGTGTTTCAGCGCCTGTAGGCCGCGCAGAACCGCCACGATCAGCACCAAGACGCTGAGGATCAGGACCAGGATCGGGTCCACCGGATTAATCCGGCGCTTTGGTTGTCAGCGCCAGTGCGTGCAAATCGCCGTTCGATCCATCCATCCGGCCCTTGAGCGCGGCATAGACGGCACGTTGCTGTTGCACACGGTTCTGGCCACGGAAACTTTCATCGATGATCATCGCGGCCATATGCACGCCGTCATTGCCTTCGACGGTGATCTTGGCGTTTGGAAAGGTCTCGCGCAGCAGGTCTTCGATTTCGCGGGCTTGCATGGGCATGTGTGGGGCGCTCCGTCTGGCATGTCATTGCCCAAGATGTAGTAGTGTGCAGGGCGGCGTGCAAGTTATCTCCCCGTTATCTCATTGAGCGGGGGCATGGGACGCCCTACATAAGAATAGTCGCCGCCGCGACAAGGTAAGGAGACCACCCGCCATGGAGATTTTCGAGAACGCACCGGAACGCGCCTATGCTTGGGCACAAGCGGGCCGAGGGGCCGCGCTGGCCACGGTGGTGGAGACATGGGGCTCTGCCCCGCGACGGGTGGGCGCGCAGCTGGCCATCGCCGCGGATGGCGAGATGCAGGGCTCTGTCTCGGGCGGGTGTGTCGAGGGGGCCGTGGTCGTCGAAGCGCTTGAGGCGATCGAGGACGGCGCGCCGCGGTTGCTGGAATATGGCGTCAGCGATGGCGACGCCTTTGCAGTGGGGCTGGCCTGCGGCGGAAAGATTCGCGTGTTGGTCGAACCTGTGGGCGAAAAGGCGATGCCGTTTGACGTTCTGGGCGACCTCGTCCGCGCCCGCGCCGCGCGCCAGCCCGTGGCCTATCAGGTGCCGCTGTCGGGCGGGGTGGGGCGCTTGGTCACGGGCGGCTATGCAGACCGCTTTCGCATGGACCGTTCCGGCGTTGAAGAGGATGGCGATACATTTGTCGCGATCCACAACCCGCCGCTGCGGCTGGTGATCGTCGGGGCGGTACATATCGCGCAAGCCTTGGTGCCCATGGCGCAGGTCGCGGGCTTTGACGCCGTGGTCATCGACCCGCGCGAGGCGTTTGGATCGCAAGCGCGTTTCCCAGATGCACAGGTGATCAACGACTGGCCGGACGCGGCGATGGACACCGTCGGCGTCGATACCCGCAGCGCCGTTGTGCTGTTGACCCATGACCCCAAACTGGACGACCCCGCGCTGCATATCGCACTCCGGTCTGACGCCTTCTATATCGGGGCGCTCGGATCGAAACGCACCCATGCCTCCCGCGTGGCACGGCTGGAAGAGGCGAGCTTTACCGCGGCCGACATCGCGCGCATCAACGGCCCCGTCGGCCTGGACATCGGGGCCGCCAGCCCGCCCGAGATCGCGGTGTCGATCCTGTCGCAGATGATCCAAGCCCTGAGAAAACCGTGAAGTTCGGCCCCATCGACACGGCGAAGGCCGAGGGTGCCGTGCTGGCCCATTCCATCGCATTGCCCTCGGGCCGTTTGCGCAAGGGGTTACGGCTAGAGCCCGCCCATCTGGCCGCGCTTCGGGCAGAGGGCATCGACAGCATCATTGTGGCGCAGCTCGCGTCAGGGGATGTGGATGAAAACACCGCCGCGGCACAGGTGGCGCAGGCGGTGCTGGCGGCGCATCCCCATCTGACGATGACGCGCGCCTTTACCGGCCGCGTGAACCTGCTGGCCGATGGGCCGGGGGTGGCGCAGCTGGATGTGGGCGCGCTTGAAGCGTTGAACGCCGTGCACCCGATGATCACGCTGGCCACGGTCCCGCCGTTCCAGCAGATGGCAGCGGGGGGCATGGTGGCGACGATCAAGATTATCTCTTACGCCGTTGCGCAAAGCGATCTTGCCGCCGCCTGCGACGCGGGGCGCGCTGCGATCCGGCTCGTGCCGCCGCAGATCAAAGACGCGACCCTGATCATCACCGAGATTGACGGCGGCGCGGGCGATAAGGGGAAAAAGGCCATCGCAGACCGGCTCTCTGCGCTGAATGTGGATCTGAAAAAAGTCGTCATGGTCCCGCATGAGGTCACCGCCCTGCGCGATGCCATTGCGGCGGCGGATACGGCGCTGACGCTGATCCTCACCGGCTCTGCCACCTCTGACATTGATGACGTGGCTCCGCAGGCCCTGCGCGCCGCGGGCGGAGAGGTCTCGCGCTTTGGCATGCCGGTTGATCCGGGAAATCTGCTGTTTCTGGGGCAGATGGGCGATGCGCCGGTGATCGGCCTGCCGGGCTGCGCGCGCGCGCCTGCGTTGAATGGGGCGGATTGGGTGCTGTCGCGGGTGATCTGCGGCATAGAGGTATCCCCGCGCGATATCGCCCGCATGGGGGTGGGTGGCCTGCTGAAAGAGATCGCCACCCGTCCGCAACCAAGACGCGGCTGACCGACCCTGACGCAAGGCCCGTCGCCGCGCCGCACCCGCGAAGTTCAACCCATGCGAAAAATTTCTGTTCTCAACGCCCCTTTGGCGTGCTTAACTCGACCCAACACATGACATAAAACGGGAGGAACATCATGACCGAGGTCAAAATGACCGTGAACGGCAAACCTGCATCCGGTGCCGTCGAAGGGCGCACGTTGCTGGCGTCATTCCTGCGCGAAAATCTGAGCCTGACCGGCACGCATATCGGCTGTGACACCAGCCAGTGCGGGGCATGCGTGGTTCATGTCAACGGCGAGGCGGTCAAGGCCTGCACCATGCTCGCGGTCGAAGCGGACGGGGCCGAGGTCAAGACGATCGAATCCATGGCCAACCCCGATGGATCGCTGACAGTGATCCAGCAGGCGTTTCAGGACCACCACGGGCTGCAATGCGGCTTTTGTACACCGGGCATGATCATGTCGGCCTCGGCGCTGCTGAAAGACAACCCCAAGCCGACCGAGGCAGAGGTCCGGCACTATCTGGACGGCAATATCTGCCGCTGCACCGGCTACCATAACATCGTCAAAGCGATCATGGCCGCATCCGGTCAGGACGTCAGCGCGCTGGCTGCCGAATAACCACCGTGCGACGTGCGGCCCTGTTGATGCAGGGGCGGGAGGACACGGCGCACCCATCCTGAAAACCGCGCTTTCCCACGCGAACGGGGAACCGCAGCAACCCATAGATTGACGACATAAGAATAAAGCCAAACGCAAAAGCCACATACGATGGTGCGGACCCGATCCGTGCCCCATAGGGAGGAATTGACCATGCCAAAGGACGGCGGAATTGGTGCCAGCAGCAAGCGGCGCGAGGATATCCGGTTTTTGACCGGTGAGGGGAATTATACCGACGATATCAACCTGCACGGACAGGCGCATGTGTTCTTTCTGCGCTCGGATATCGCCCATGGCGTGCTGAATTCGGTCGATACTTCCGCGGCAGAGGGGATGCCGGGGGTCGTGAAGATCTTTACCGGTGCTGATTTCGCCGAGGTCGGGTCGATCCCCTGCGGCTGGCAGGTCACGGACAAGCATGGCGAGCCCATGCAGGAGCCGCGCCACCCCGTACTGGCCGAAGGCAAGGTCCGCCACGTGGGCGAACCGATTGCGGCTGTCGTGGCGGAAACCCTGTCGCAGGCCCGCGATGCGGCAGAGGCGATCGTCGTCGATATCACCGATCTGCCCGCCGTCGTCGATATGAAGCAGGCCGTGCAGGAAGGCGCGCCCAAGGTTCATGACGATCTTACCTCGAACCTTTGCTACGATTGGGGCTTTGTCGAAGAGAACAAGGCCGCCGTGGACAAGGCCTTTGACGAAGCAGCCCATGTCACCACGCTGGAACTGGTCAACAACCGTTTGGTCGCCAACCCGATGGAGCCGCGCGTCGCCGTTGGCGACTATGCACGCGGGACAGGGGATCATACGCTTTACACCACCAGCCAGAACCCTCATGTGATCCGCCTGCTGATGGGGGCCTTTGTTCTGGGCATCCCCGAACACAAGCTGCGCGTCGTGGCCCCCGATGTGGGCGGCGGTTTCGGCACCAAGATTTTCCACTATCAGGAAGAGGCGTTCTGCACCTTTGCCGCCAAAGCCTGTAACCGTCCGGTGAAATGGACCTCCAGCCGGTCCGAGGCCTTCATGTCCGACGCCCACGGGCGCGACCATGTGACCAAGATCCAGATGGCGCTGGACGCGGACAATAACTTTACCGCGCTGCGCACGGACACTTACGCGAATATGGGGGCTTATCTGTCGACCTTCGCGCCGTCGGTGCCCACATGGCTGCACGGTACCTTGATGGCGGGCAACTACAAGACGCCGCTCATCTATGTGAACGTAAAGGCCGTGTTTACCAATACCGTGCCCGTCGATGCCTATCGCGGCGCGGGCCGGCCAGAAGCGACTTATCAGCTGGAACGGCTGGTGGATAAATGCGCCCATGAGCTTGGGGTCGACCCGATTGCCTTGCGGCGACAGAATTTCATCACCGAATTCCCCTATGCCACGCCGGTCGCGGTTGAATATGACACGGGCGATTATGTGGCCACGATGGACAAGCTTGAAGAGATCGCCGATTTCGCCGGTTTCGACGCGCGCCGCAAGGAAAGCGAGGCCAAGGGCAAGCTGCGTGGGTTCGGCGTGAACTGCTATATCGAGGCGTGCGGCATCGCGCCCTCGAACCTTGTGGGGCAGCTTGGCGCGCGGGCGGGTCTGTATGAATCCGCCACCGTGCGGGTCAATGCGACGGGCGGTCTGGTCGTGATGACCGGCAGCCACAGCCACGGGCAGGGGCATGAAACCGCCTTCCCGCAGGTGATCGCCGAGATGATCGGTATCCCCGAAGAGATGGTCGAGATCGTGCATGGCGACACGGCCAACACCCCGATGGGGATGGGCACCTACGGCTCGCGCTCCCTCGCGGTTGGCGGGTCTGCCATGGTCCGCGCCACAGAGAAGATTATCGCCAAAGCCACCAAGATCGCGTCGCACCTGCTGGAAGCCTCGGAAGGGGATATCGAGCTGAAAGACGGGGCCTTTACCGTGGCGGGGACGGATAAATCCGTTGCTTGGGGGGATGTGACGCTGGCCGCCTATGTGCCGCACAACTACCCGCTGGAGGATATCGAGCCCGGTCTAGAGGAAACGGCTTTCTACGATCCCTCGAACTTTACCTATCCGTCTGGCGCCTATGCCTGCGAGGTCGAGTTGGACCCCGAAACCGGCCATGTCACCATTGACCGTTTTGCGGCGGCGGATGACTTTGGCAATATCGTCAACCCGATGATCGTGAGCGGTCAGGTCCACGGCGGGATCGCGCAAGGCATCGGGCAAGCGCTGATGGAGAATTGCGCCTATGACAGCGACGGTCAGTTGCTCAGCGCGTCCTACATGGATTACGCGATGCCACGGGCCAGCGATCTGCCGTTCTATACCGTTGACCATTCGTGCCAGACGCCCTGCACGCACAACCCCCTGGGCGTGAAAGGCTGCGGTGAGGCAGGGGCCATCGGATCGCCGCCTGCGGTGGTGAATGCGGTGTTGGACGCCATGCGATCGGGCGGTAAGGATGTCGGGCATATCGACATGCCTGTCACACCGGCGCGGGTTTGGGCGGCGATGAACGGATAAGAGGATGAGACAAGGCGGGGGCTGCCCCTTCGCGCTGTGGCGCGAAAAAAATAGGTACAGCGGGGGCCAGCCCCCGCGCCCCCGGAGTTTATTGGCAAAATGAAGAGCGGCGCAGAGGCCAAGGCCCGCTCTGAGATTGGAAGGACGCAAGATGTATGATTTTGATGTAGTGAAACCCGCGACAGTGGCCGAGGCGGTCTCGGCATTGGGGCAGGACGAGGCGCAACCGCTGAGCGGCGGGCAAACGCTGATCCCCACGCTGAAGGCACGCTTGGCGATGCCGTCGGTTCTGGTGTCGCTGAGCGGGATCGAGGACATGCGCGGTGTGCGTATGGGCGATGACGGTCGCCTGTGTATCGGTGGGGGTACCGTACATGCGACCGTCGCCAAAGAGGCAGAGGCGCATTACCCCGGATTGGCAAGTCTGGCCGCGCGGATCGGTGATCCGGCCGTGCGCAACCGTGGCACCATCGGCGGATCGGTCGCGAATAACGACCCCTCGGCCTGTTATCCGGCAGGGGTGCTTGCCAGCGGTGCGACGATCGTGACCAACGCGCGCGAGATCGCGGCGGATGATTTCTTTGAGGGGATGTTCGCCACCGCTCTGGACGAGGGCGAGATCATCACCGAAGTGCGTTTCCCGATCCCCGAGAAGGCGCATTACGAGAAATTCATCCAACCTGCCTCGCGCTTCCCGCTGGTGGCCGTGTTTGTGGCAAAATTCGCGGACGGTGTGCGGGTCGCGGTGACGGGGGCGTCGGAGGATGGCGTCTTCCGGTGGAGCGATGCAGAAGCCGCGCTGAGCGGGAGTTTTGCCGTGGATGCCCTGTCCGGGTTGAGCCTGCCCGGTGACGGTATGATCAGCGATCTGCACGGCAGTGGTGACTACCGTGCGCATCTGGTTGCTGTGATGACAAAACGGGCAGTTGCCGCGCTGACCTAAACCACTCGATACTTCAATGAAAACCGTCCCTTGGGAAACCTTGGGGCGGTTTTTCGCTGTCTGGATGATTATCACTTGCGCAGGGTTGGGAACGATTTTGCAGCACCGGTGTTGTGCCGTAACGCTGCCCGAACGGCGTCCATAACCCCGTGAGGATTAGGAATGTATAAACTTTTGAAATCGACGACCTCTTTGACCATGTGTTTGGCGCTGGCTTTGCCCACAGGTGGTTTTGCCCAGACAACAGAAAGCTGCGTGGCCGAAGGGGAGCAAACCGTGTTCCCATGTGTGCTGCCTGACGGCAGTGTCGTGGCGGATGCGGATCAGATGATGACTTTGCGTGCCGACGGTGATCTGGCGCAGGCCCTTGGTCTTGAGGCGGAAGCCCAGACCGACGCCCAAGCCGCGCCCGATGCAGAAGCCGCCGCTGAAACCGTAGACGCCGCGGAAGAGCAAGCTGCCGCCGCCGCCGAGGCCGAAGCCGCTGCCACCGCGCAAGCCCAAGCCGCCGCGGAAGAGCAAGCCGCTGCCGACGCAGAGGCCGCTGCCGCTGCAGCTGAAGCAGAAGCTGCTGAAGCGCAAGCTGCAGCCGATGCAGAAGCCGCCGCCGCCGCGCAGGCCGCTGAACAAGAGGCCGCCGAAGCTCAGGCCGCTGCAGACGCACAAGCCGCCGAGGCAGAGGAAGCTGCTGCCGCCGAAGCGCAGGCTGAAGCCGAACGTGAGGATGCGGTCGCTGCACAGATCGCCGCAGACGCTGAAGCCAAGGCTGCAGCCGAAGCCGAGGCAGAGCAAGACGCCGCTGCGGCTGCCGAAACCTCGGCAAGCCCTGAAGTGCAGTCTGCCGAGACACAGGCAGATGCCCCTGCCGCTGAAAGCGATGCTGGCGTAGAGGCAGAGGCGCAAGCTCAGGCCGAGCCGGCAGAGACTGAGTCGACCGAAGAAACCCAAGTCCAGACCGACATGCCGGCAGACAGCTCTTCCGACACTGAAACGCAGGCAGAGGCCGAAACCCAGCAGCAAACGGAAGAGCAGATCGCCGCTGATCTGGCGGCCGAACAGGCTGCGGAAGAGGCCCGTCAGGAACAGCGCGCCGCTGATGCAGCCGCTGCTGCCGAAGCCGCTGCCGCTGCTGATAGCGGTGAAGCCAAGGCCGATGTTGTGGTAGAAGAGATCACCGAAGAAGACACGCGCGCCTCGAGCGAAGAATTTTCGACGGCCGTCACTGGTGACACCTCTGCCGAAGCCAATACGCAAGCCAAAAAGGATGACGACGACGGGCTGAGCAAGTTCGAGAAAGCCCTGCTTGTCGGTATCGGTGCTGTGGCTGTCGGGTCGATCCTGAACAACGGCTCGAAGGTCGTGAGCAACTCGGGTGACCGTCTGGTTGTTGAAGATCCGAATGGGGATCTGCGCGTTTTGAAAGACGATGATGCGCTTGTGCGTCAGGCCGGTGACGAAGTCCGCCGCGAGACGTTCAACGACGGTTCTTCGCGTACCACTGTGATCAAGCCTAACGGCAGCAAGATCGTGACCATTCTGGGTCGGGACGGCACCGTATTGCGCCGGATCAACGTCGATCCACAGGGCAATGAATATGTGCTGTTCGATGACACCCAAGTCGAAGAACGTATCGTGGTGAACGAGCTGCCACAGGTCCGTCCGCAGGCCAATACGCTGGCCAGCCAGCAGAACGAGGAAGCGCTGCGTGCCGCGTTGCAAACGCAGTTGCGTGGCGATCAGGCCCAGCGGTATTCGCTGCGTCAGGTGCGTGATGTCCGTCAGGTCCGTGCCCTAGCACCAGAGATCGAGCTGGACGCTGTGCGTTTTGCCACAGGGTCGGCTGCCATCCAGCCTGAACAGGCCCGTGCGCTGTCCAAGATCGGGACCGCGATCAGCAATGCCATCAAGGATGATCCGCGCACTGTGATCCTTGTGGAAGGGCACACCGATGCGGTTGGCAATGCGGGTTACAACCTTGCGCTGTCTGACCGTCGTGCCGAGACCGTTGCGTTGGCCCTGACCGAGTATTTTGACGTGCCGCCAGCCAACCTGATCACCCAAGGCTACGGTGAAAGCGCGTTGAAAGTACCGACCGAGACCGCCGAACCTGCCAACCGTCGTGCGGTTGTGCGCAACATCACAGGTCTGCTGCGTCAGTAACCGCGACCTTCAGGACATAGAAAAGCCCCCGCAGGAAACTGCGGGGGCTTTTTGCGTCTCGGGACTGAAAGACCCGGTATTATTTGCTTGGCAGCGGCCCGATGAGCATGACCATCTGGCGGCCTTCCATCTTTGGGAAGTTTTCAACGCGGCCGACTTCTTTGGTGTCTTCTGCAACACGTTCAAGCAGCTCGCGGCCAAGGTTCTGGTGGGCCATCTCACGGCCGCGGAACCGCAGCGTGATCTTTACCTTGTCCCCATTGTCGAGGAACTTGAACACGTTACGCATCTTGACGTCATAGTCATTGGTATCGGTGTTCGGGCGGAACTTGACCTCTTTGATCTCGATGATCTTTTGCTTCTTGCGCGCTTCGGCTTCACGCTTTTGCGTCTCATACTTGAATTTGCCAAAGTCCATGATCTTGCACACGGGCGGGTTGGCATTGGGCGAAATCTCGACCAGATCAAGTCCGGCATCAACAGCCATTTCCATGGCGCGATCCGGTGTCACGACGCCGACGTTTTCCCCATCCGCACCGATCAGGCGGATTTCGTTGGCGCGGATGTTTTCGTTGATGCGCGGGCCGGTGTCTCTTTGCGGCGGCGCGTTATGCGGTCTGCGAGCGATGATGGTCGTCCTTTGATTGTTGTACTGATGTCGAGCACGGAAGGTAAACCTGCTCATGGTCTTCTTCAAGTCGCAAAATGGCGCATATACAGGGTAAAACCGCGTATTTTTGGGGGATTTACCCAAGGGGAAGCAGCGTATCGCGCATTTGACGCTATGTGTTGGCATATAGTATGTGCAGCAGGGGATTAACAAAGTTCAAAGGAACCACAGCATCATGAAAAACCTCATCTGGATTGTCATCGCAGGGGTGATCGCGCTTGGCGCGTACATGTTGTATTCGGGCCGTTCGGTCCAGGAGATTGCGACCGATGCGTCGGATGCCGTCAATGCTCCCGCCGCGCTGGAAAGTGCGACCGAAGCTGTGGGCGACGCTGTCGAGGCGACAGAGGGCGCAGTGACCGAGGCGGTAGAAGCCACCACCGAGGCCGCGAATACCGCAGCCGACGCGCTGTCGGAAGCGGCCGGGGATGCAACGCAAGCGGCGAATGACACCGCAGACGGCAATGCGGAGGTTTCCACCAGCGCAGAGGCCGATGCCATGGCTGCCAGCAGTTCAGAGGCAAGCGATGCCGCCAGCACCACGCAAGCGGGCACAGCACCCGCCGCTGACCCGCAAGCCGAAGCAGACGCCGCAGCGGTTCAAGCGGAAGAAGCCGCCGCCGTCGCCGCGATTGACTCACGGGCCAGCACAGATGCGGGGGCTGCTGCCGATACAGAAGTTCAGGCCGACGTCACCGCCGATGCCAATACGCCAGAGCAGTTGACCACCGTCGATGGCTTTGATCTGGAGAAGGTGCAAACCATGATCGACACTTCTGATCTGCCCGCCACGCAAAAAGCGCTGCTGAAGCAAGGGCTGGTCACCGCCGGTGAAAACCCCGATGCCCTGCGCGCGATCCTCGCACGGATCCGCGAGGCGCTGGCGCTTTAAGCGCGGCCCACGCAAAGCCGATCCGCCAGACATGAAAAAGCCGCGCCTCGAAAGAGAGCGCGGCTTTTGTTTTATCCCTGGTGCCCCATGCAAGGGCACCGCTGCATCGGATCAGCCGACAAAGGCCTTTTCAACGACGTAGTGTTTGGGGTCGGAGTTCGCCCCTTCCTCTAGCCCGAAACCTTCAAGCACGTCCTTGATGTCCTTGTTGAATTCAAGGCTCCCACACACCATGCCGCGATCGGTGTCGGCGCTGATCCCGTCGATGCCGAGGTCTTTGAACACCGTGCCGTCCTGCAGCAGGTTGGTGATGCGGCCCATCTTGGGGCTTTGTTCACGGGTGGTTGTGGGGTAATAGACCAGCTTGTCGCCGATCATCTCGCCGATCAGCGGATCATCGGCAAGGCTCTCGACCAGCGTGCGGCCATAGTCCAGCTCGGCCACATCGCGGGTGGTGTGGGTCATGATGATCTGGTCGAATTTCTCGTAGGTTTCCGGTTCGCGCAGCAGTGAGGCAAAGGGTGCAAAGCCCGTGCCGGTGGCGAAAAGCCACAAACGTTTGCCGGGCAGCAGCGCGTCATGCACCAGCGTGCCGACGGGCTTGGGCCGCAGGATGATCTGGTCGCCGGGCTGGATGTGTTGCAGCTTCGAGGTCAGCGGGCCGTCCTGCACCTTGATCGAATAGAACTCCAGCTCTTCGTCCCAGGAGGGCGAGGCGATGGAGTAGGCGCGCAGCAGCGGCTTTTGCTTGCCAGTCTCGGGGTGCGGGTCGCCCATCAGGCCGATCATCACAAACTCGCCCGAGCGAAAGCGCAAGGATGCAGGGCGGGTCACGCGGAAGGAAAACAGCCGGTCCGTCCAGTGTTTGACAGAAGTCACGGTCTGCGCGTCAGGCAACGTGGGTACGGGTTTGGCGTCGGTTTGGGTCACTACATTCTGCTCGGTCATAATTTCATCTACGCGCGGATCGCGGCACGCAGCCTTTCTCTAGGGGAAGGGAGGGGGCAGGGAAAGCATCTTGGGGCGAAAACCCCGATCAGCCGCGCAGACGCGCCTGATAATTATGCTCTTGCCAGTTTGCGCGGGCCAGCCATTGGTCCTGCGGTTGACGCGCGGCCAGATCATCGGGGATCTCGACCTCGTCAAAGCCCGACCGGCGCGCCATGGCATATTGGTCCGCAATCACATGACCATGCGCCCGCAGCCGCCCGGTGTAGCCACGCAGACGCAGTTGGCGCGCGATGGTAAAGCCACGCCCGTCGGCCGAGCTGGGGAAGGCCACGCGGATCATTGAGATCGCACCATCCACAGGGATCGTTTCCGGCTGCACGTCAGAGGGGACGTCAAGGGCGGTCGCACCCGCCTCTACGCCTTCAGCAGCATCGAAGGGGGCGTAGGGCGTGGCGAAATCATCCGCCACAAACCCCTGATCATTGATCAACTGTGTCATGTCTTTGCTCCTGTGCGGACCATCTTGCCATCGACAAAATGGATGCCGCATTCTTCTTTTTCAATGTTTCTCCAGCGGCCGGCGCGGGGGTCTTCGCCCGGTTTTACCTTGGTGGTGCAGGGGGCGCAGCCGATGCTGGGGTAGCCTTGAGCCACCAGCGGGTGCCGGGGCAGGCGGTTTTCGTCGATATAATCCGACACGTCTGAGGCCTGCCAATGGGCCAGCGGGTTCACCTTGATCCGCGCAGGCGCATCGGCGGGGGTTTCGACCTCGAAGAACGGCAGGCTGGCGCGGGTGCCGGACTGGAACCGCTTGCGCCCCGTGATCCAACCGTCGAACCCCTCTAGCGCGTGCTGCAGGGGCACGGTCTTGCGGAAGGCACAGCAGGCGTCCGGGTCGCGCAGATGCAGCGTCCCGTCGGGGTCTTTCTCTGCCACGTCCTGCGCCCGGATCGTCTGCACATTGCGCAGCCCCAACCGTTCGCTCAGCTCTTGCTGATAGACCAGCGTTTCGGCAAAGAGCATCTCTGTGTCGATGAACAACACCGGCAGATCACGTTTCACCATAGAGGCAAGGTGCAACAGGGCGACGGATTCCGCCCCGAAGCTTGAGACAAGCGCCAGATTGGGCACGTTGTCGATCGCGGCACGCAGCACGTCAGTGGCGCTGTGATGGCGCAGGCCATCGTTCAGCTTTTCCACCTGACGGGTCAGCGCTGCGACGCGGTCCGGCCCTTCGGGGAGGATTTTTTCCCCATTTGGAAGTGTCAGTTGATCACGCGGCATTGGCTTGTGCTTCCGGGTAGAGGACGGCCTTGAACGGGGCAAGACCGAGGCGACGATAGGTTTGCAAGAAGGTCTCGCCCGCGTCGCTGCGCAGGTCGAGGTAGCCTTTTACCAACCGTTCAATCGCCGGAATAATGTCGTCGGCGGAAAAGCCCGGACCGGCGCGCTCTCCGATGGCGGCGTTTTCGGTGCCGTCACCGCCCAGAGTGATCTGGTAGTTTTCGACACCGGCGCGGTCGAGCCCGAGAATCCCGATGTGGCCCACGTGGTGGTGGCCGCAGGCATTGATGCAGCCCGAGATCTTGATCTTGAGCGGACCGACATCGTGTTCCAGCTTCAGCTCGTCAAAGCGGGTCGCGATTTCCTGGGCAATCGGGATCGAGCGGGCTGTCGCCAGCGCGCAGTAGTCCATGCCGGGGCAGGCGATGATATCGCTGATCAGGCCGATATTGGCCGTGGCAAGGCCGACCTCTTTCAACGCCGCGTGCAGCGCAGGCAGGTCGCCGCGGTGCACATGGGGCAGGATCACGTTCTGCTCGTGGCTGATGCGCAGTTCGTCATGGCCGTATTCGGCCGCCAGCTCGGCCATACGGTGCATCTGCTCGGCGGTGGCGTCGCCCGGGGTCTTGCCATGGGCCTTGAGGCTGATCGACACGATCGCGTAGGACGGATCGCGGTGGTCGGTCAGGTTGGTGTCGGCCCAACTTTTGAACACGGGATCGCTGTCATAGGCAGCAGTATAGGCGTCCGTCGGGGCGGTCTTGAACGTCGGGCTGGCGAAATCCGCCTCGATCCGCGACAGCATCTGCTGGTCGACGCCGGTGAACTGCGGACGGATCAGCGCATAGCGGGCGTCCACCCGCGCGCGGATGTCGTCGATGCCGTTCTCATGCACGGTGATCTTGATCCGCGCTTTGTATTTATTATCGCGGCGGCCCAACAGGTTGTAGACCGAGACGATGGCCTCGAGCGTGGGCAGCAGATCTTCGGAGCTGACGAAGTCATAGAGCACCTTGCCGATCATCGGGGTCCGGCCAAGGCCGCCGCCGACGATGACTTGATAGCCGATCTCGCCGTCTTTCTCGACGATTTGCAGGCCGATATCATGGGCCTTGATCACCGCACGGTCATGGGGCGCGCCAGAGACAGCGACCTTGAACTTGCGCGGCAGGAACTGGAATTCGGGGTGGTCGGTGGACCACTGGCGGATCAGTTCGGCCACGGGGCGCGGATCGGCGATTTCATCCGCGGCGGCACCGGCGAAATGGTCGGCGGTCACGTTGCGGATGGTGTTGCCGCTGGTCTGGATGGCGTGCATGTTCACTTCGGCCAGCGCGTCCAGCATATCGGGGACGTCACGCAGCTGGGGCCAGTTGTACTGGATGTTCTGGCGCGTGGTAAAATGGCCGTAGCCCTTATCCCATTTGGCAGCGATATCGGCCAGCTTGTGCATCTGGCGGCTGCTGAGCGTGCCATAGGGGATCGCGACCCGCAGCATATAGGCGTGCAGCTGCAGATAGAGCCCGTTCATCAGGCGCAGGGGCTTGAATTCATCCTCGGTCAGGGAGCCGTCGATGCGGCGTTCGACCTGGGCGCGGAACTGCGCATTGCGTTCGGCGATGAAGGCATCGTCAAATTCGGTGTAGCTGTACATTATTGAACCTCCTGCTTGCCGTGGGTGTAGTTGCTTGGACCCTTGGCGCGGAATGCTTCGCGGAAATGCGATGGCTTGGGTGTGTCTGTGCTGATGTCGACATCGGCCAGATAGGCCCCGACGGTCAGGTCGGCTTGCTGGATCGCATCGATAAGACGCACATCGGCGACGGCCTCGTCGGTCAGGACTTCGGCCTCTTCCAGTTTGCGGGTCCAGCCGGTGGCGGTCTGGTAGATCACGTCGCCTTCCAGCAAGGCATTGGCGGTGACGACTTTGGGGGTGAAGGGCTTGGCCATTATGCCATCTCCTCTTGAAACAATTCGGTGGTGGCGCGGGCGGCGGCACGGGGTGCCAGCCCATAGAAGGTCAGGGCGGGGCCGGTCAGATTGGCCGCGCCAAGGTCGGTGGGCAGACGGTCCAGCGTGGTCTCGACAATCCGCTGATCCGCACGCGAGGCATTTTCGACCAGCGTGACAGGCGTGGCACGATCAGCCCCGTGCATCAGCAGGCGGCCTTGAATGAACCGCGCGGATTTCTTGCCCATATAGATCGCGGCGACCTCGCCCGGGCGGGCCAAAGCGGCCCAGTCATGATCGGCGAACCCTTTCATGTCATGACCCGTCAGGAACCGGACAGAGGCGTTGCGCCCGCGTTTCGTCAGGCTTTGCCCGATGGTTGCGACGGCGGCAGAGGCAGAGGTGATCCCCGGCACGATGTGCCAGCCGATGCCATGGGCGTCCACGGCGTCGATCTCTTCGTCCAGGCGGCCAAAGATGGTGGCGTCGCCGGATTTCAGACGGACCACCTGGGCACCCGCTTGCGCGTGTTCGACCAGCAGATCGTTGATGGTTTCCTGCGCGGTAGAGGGGCCGAAGCCTTCCTTACCCACGTCGATCATCAGCGCCTCGCGGCGGGCGAGCTCGAGGATCTCGGGGCTGATCAGCCGGTCGTAAATCACCACATCGGCCTCGTCCAATGCGCGGCGCGCCTTGAGGGTCAGCAGTTCGGGGTCACCGGGGCCGCCGCCGACAAAGGCGATGTGACCGGCACGCGCGGCGCGGGACTGGTGGTCGGACAGCAGCATGTTCAGCGCCTTTTCGACGGCGGCCTTGCCATCCGCTACGGCGCGGGGGCCGGCGGCAAAGTAATAGTCACGCCAGAAATCGCGGCGCGGACGGCCAAAGGGCAGGGCGTCGGCCATCTTGCGGAACCCCTTGCCGATCCGCGCCAGCGTTCCCAGCGTTGTGGGCAGGCGTTCCTCCAGATCGGCCTTGATCGCACGGGCCAGCACGGGGGCCGCGCCTTCGGTGCCGATGGCAATGGTCACGGGGTCACGGTCGACGATGGCGGGGGTGATAAAGGCGCTGTCGTGCAGATTGTCGACGATATTGACCAAGGCCCCCTCGGCACGCGCAATCGCGGCGGTCCGGGCGTCTTCGGTCTCGTCTTCATCGGCAGCGTAGAAGAGTTTCGCACACAGCACATCGCCGTGGCGCAGGGCGCGGGTGTGCAGCGTCAGGCGGCCCGCATCGGCCCATGCCGCGATCTCGGACGCGGGGGTCGGGGCGAAGACGCTGATCTTGGCTTCGGTCTTGAGCAACAGGCGCAGCTTGGCCAAAGCCGCTTCGCCACCGCCTGACAAGACGATGCGCTGGCCCTTGGTGGACAGGTAGATTGGGAAATGATCCATGTGGTTCGGTCCTTGCGCTTAGCTTGAGCTCTATATAGGAAATAATTCCGATAAGGCGCTAGGTGTCTGGGGATATAAGGACGTACGTTCCATTCAGCCGCGCAAACAGAACAACAGACCACAGAGTGAAGGAAAAGCAGAATGGACGTTCGGATCGATGACGTGGACCGGAAAATTCTAGCGCAGTTACAACGCGATGCCAGCCAGTCATTGGACGATATCGCGCGCGAGGTCGGCAGTTCCAAGACCCCTGTGTGGAACCGGATTCGTAAACTGCGCGAAGCAGGGGTGATCGGGCAGCATACGGTTGTGCTGGATGCTGAGGCGCTTGGCTTCGAGGCGTGTTTCTTCGTGTTGATCCGCACGTCGTCCCACGAGGCCGACTGGCAGGCGGCGTTCCTCAAGGCGTTGAAAAACCGTCCCGAAGTGCAAGAGGCGCACCGGTTGGCGGGGGACATCGACTATATCCTGAGGGTCCGCGTCAAGAACGCCCGCGCCTATGACGCCTTTTATCAGGCGCTGATTTCAGAGGTCCGCGTGCACAACGTCACAGCGCTGCTGTCGATGGAAGAGATCAAGTCCACCACGATGCTGCCGCTGTAACGCCGTGGCGCGGGGAGGCGCGACTTAGATCGTCACCATCAACCGTTCCAGCTTGTGGAAATGGTAGGTATTGGCAAAGCGCGGTGCTTCGGCCAGTTGCAGGTTCGGCGCATGGTCAAAAAGCGCACGCAACGCGATCTGCATTTCCAGCCGAGCCAGCGGCGCGCCGACGCAGAAATGCAAACCACCGCCAAAGGCCGCATGGGCCTTGGCTGGACGGGTCGGGTCGAATACATCGGGCTGGTCGTAAAGCGCGGGATCGCGGCCCGCGGACCCCAGCACCAGTGCAATTTTGCGGCCCTTTTCCAGCGTGACGTCGCCCAGTTCGATATCCTCGTAGGCGAAACGTTCAAAAACATGCAGGGGCGGGTCGTAGCGCAGGATCTCTTCAACCGTGGCGTTGATCGCATCGGGGGCGAGGGCGCTGGCGGGCGTGTTATTTTCCAGCAAGCAGGCGATCCCGTTGCCAAGCGCGTGTACCGTCGCCTCGTGCCCTGCATTCAGCAGCAGGATACACGTGCCGATCAGCGCATCCGTGCTCAGTTTTTCGCCGTCTTCTTCGGCGGCGATCAACTGGGTGATCAGATCGTCACGCGGGTCTTGGCGACGCTCATTGACATAGCGGCGCAGGAAGGCGGTGAAATCTGCGGCGGCGGTATTGGCGGCCTCTTCGGTCGCGCGGGTCCGGCCGATCTGGTAGACGGCGACCATATCATTGGACCAGCGCAGCAGGTCGGGCCACATATCCTCGGGGACGCCAAGCAGCCGCGCGATGATGCGCACGGGCAATTGGGTGCAAAAAGCGGGGATCAGGTCAAAGGCCTCGCCCTTGGGCAGGTCGGCCAGCAGGGCTCGGGCGATCTCTTCGATCTCGGGGGCGAGGCCAGCAATCCGGCGCGAGGTAAAGGCACGCAGCACCAACCCGCGCAGACGGGTGTGGGTTGGCGGCTCAAGCTCGAGCATCGATTGGTCTTCCACCGCATAGAAGTCGCGCATGTGATCGGGCGTGGGCTTGCGCTGGTCGGCAGGGGTCTCGCGGCCCAAACGGCGGTCACGCAGCAAGGCCTGCACCGTCGCCGCATCAAAAGCGGCCATCATCCCGTAGTCTTGCCAGAACAGCACGGGGCCCTGCGCACGTGCGCGCGTGTAGGCGGCATAGGGGTTTTGGACGAAGTCGGGATCAAGCGGGGAAAGGTTCAGTGTTTTCATGGGGCCTAGCAATAGCTGCGGCTCTGGTCTTTGCAAGCGGGTCTGTGTCAAATAACGCCATGACCTCCGGAATGCGCCGCCGCGTCGCGACCTTTGTGCTGTTTCTGATCACCGTGTCGGTCCTCTCCGGCGGGGTCTGGCGCTATGCCTATCTGCAAGGGCTGGACCAACTGCGCGCGCGGGGGCAGGCGGATCTGTCACTGGTCAGCGACCGTCTGGTCGGGCAGTTGCAGCGGTACCGTGATCTGGCGGTGTTTCTGGCGGATCACCCGCAGGTTGCGCAGGTGCTGGACCGGCGTCCGGCGGTCGAAGCGCAGGCGTTTTTGCAAGAGGTGGCGGATAAGACCACGGCGCTGGATGTGCAGGTGCTTGACCGATCCGGCGATGTGATCGTCGCGGCACTTGGCGCGGAAGCGGTGCGGGTGCCACGGGCGGATCAACGCTTTGTCCAGCGGGCCTTGCGCGGTGCGCTTGGCTGGGGGCATGGCCCCGCCGCGCCCTTGACCGACCGCGCCTATTTCCACGCCGCCCCGGTCTTCGCGCCCGATGGGCAGGTGCGCGGTGCCGTTGTGGTGTCGACTGATCTGAACGGCATCGACTATGACTGGCGCGGCAGCAATCCGGCGGCGTTCTTCACCGACACCGACGGGGTCGTCCAGATCGCCAACCGGTCAGAACTGCTGTTCTGGGCGCGTCCCCGTGCGGCGCAGGGGCTGGTGCCGCCGGATGGTGCGGCGCTGGATTTCGCGGTGTCTGACGTGCGTGGCCACGAGATCTGGCACATGGGCTGGGGGCCGTATCTGCCGGACGCCGCCTTGCATCTGACCCGCGCCTTGCCGGTGGTGGGGATGACGGGCGAGGTGCTGCTGGATATCGAGGGCGCGCAACGTTTGGCACGGGCACAGGCAGCGGCGGTGGCAGCGCTTTGCCTTGCCTTTGGCGCGCTGCTGTTTCTCGCGACCGAGCGCCGCCGCGCCCTGTCAGAGGCGAATGCGGCGCTTGAGCGGCAGGTCGCCAAACGCACCGCCGCCCTGAACGCCAGCAACACCGAATTGCGCCGCGAAGCGACCGAGCGGGAAGAGGCGCAGGCCGCCCTGCGCCGCGCGCAGGCGGATTTGGTGCAGGCGGGCAAGCTGTCGGCGCTTGGCCAGATGTCGGCGGGCATCAGCCACGAGCTGAACCAGCCGCTGATGGCGATCCGGTCCTTTGCGGAGAACGCGGTGCAATTCCTTGAGCGTGACCGCCCTGACCGGACGGCAGAAAACCTGACCCGCATCTCGCAGATGGCCGACCGGATGGCGCGGATCATCCAGAACCTGAGGGCCTTTGCGCGGCAGGAAAGCGTGCCGCAGACCCGCGTCGATGTGACCCGCGTGGTCGCCAGCGCGGTGGAGCTGACCCAAAGCTATCTGCGCGACGCGGGCGTGACCCTTGACTACCAGCCCGCCAATGCCCCCGTGTGGGTGCGCGGCGGCGAGGTGCGCTTGGGGCAGGTCTTTGTAAACCTCATCACCAACGCCGTCGATGCCATGAGCAGCAGCGATACCAAACGTCTGAGCATCACCATCGATCCCGCCGACCCCGTGCGGGTGCAGTTCCGCGACACCGGACCGGGGATCGAGATGCCGGACAAGGTGTTCGACCCGTTCTACACGACCAAATCTGTGGGCAAAACCGTGGGCGGCGGTGCCGAGGGTGCGATGGGGGGCATGGGGCTGGGGCTGTCGATCAGCTATGGGATTGTGCAAAGCTTTGGCGGGGTGATCCGTGGCACCAACCTTGACGCGGGCGGTGCGATGTTCTCTGTCACGCTGGAACGCGCCGATACGGGCGAGGAGGGGCAGGCATGAGCAGAACCGTTCTTTTGGTCGATGACGATGCCTCTGTCCGCGAGGCGCTGGCGCAGACGCTGGAGCTTGCCGATATTGATGTTGTCCCCGCGGGGTCGTTCGTCGCCGCCAAGGATAGGATCACCGAACGGTTCGATGGCATCATCCTGTCGGACATGCGCATGCCCGGGCGCGACGGGTTTCACCTGCTGGCCTATGCCCATGAACAGGATCCCGATCTGCCGGTGATCCTGCTGACAGGCGAAGGCGACATCCCCATGGCCGTGCGCGCGATGGAGGCCGGGGCCTTTGATTTTCTTGAAAAACCCTGCGCCCCCGCCGCGCTGGTCACCGTGATTGAACGCGCACTGAAAACCCGCGCGCTGGTGCTGGAAAACCGTCGGCTGCTGCATATCGTGGAAACCGGCGATCCGGCGGCGCGGATGATTTTCGGGTCGTCGGATCTGTCAGAACGGCTGCGCGACAAGGTGCGGCGCGTGGCGCAGGCCAATGCCGAGGTGCTGGTCACCGGCCCGTCGGGGTCTGGTATTTCGAAAGTGGCAGAGGTGATCCACCTATCCTCGCGCCGCTCCAAGGGGCCCTTCGTCAAACGTGCTGCCGCGGGGCTTAGTCCCGATGATGTGAGCGATGCGCTGCACGCCGCCTCGGGCGGGTGCCTGTTTCTGGACGAGGTCGCGCAGCTTCCCGCGCAGACCCAACTGAGCTTGATCGAAGCGCTTGAGCAGGTGCCCGATGTGCGTCTCATTGCGGGCAGTGCGCGGGAGCTACAGTCTTTGGTGGCGGAAGGACAGTTCCACGCGGATCTCTATTATCGGCTCGAGGTCATGACTGTGCGCATCCCGTCGCTGGCCGAGCGCCCCGAGGATATCGCCACGATGTTCCGCCGCTACGTCGATCAGGCGGCAGAGCAGTCGGGCGTGCAGCCCCCCGAAGTGACGCCGCAAATGATCGCGGGGCTGATGGCGCGGGACTGGCCCGGCAACGCGCGCGCGCTGATGTCAGAGGCGATGCGCTTTGTCATGGGGGTCTCGGACGAGGTGACGCCGGATTCGAATCTTGGGCTGGCGGACCAGATGGCGCAGGTGGAACAATCCCTGCTGCGCGCGGCCTTGCGCCGTGCCGAGGGGCAGGCGAGTGCGGCGGCGCAGGCGCTGAAACTGCCGCGCAAGACCTTCTATGACAAGCTGGCCCGCTATGGGATTCGGCCCGAGGACTTTCGCAGCTAGCCTGTGCGGATTTTCGCACAACTGCGCTGCACGCTGTGCGGTTATCCGCACAGGCAGCGTGCGTCGGATTGGTCTATAACCTTAGCTAAATGCACCAACTCTCTGATAAATAATATGTTTAACGCGATCCACATCTTTCAACCTCTCTTCCTTGTGAGGTCGGCGAAATAACGCTCTAGTAACGCCACCGCATTTGGAACGACCGGATGCCGAGACTTGAAAAACAGTTCTCTGGGAGGAGACATCACATGAAATTCCTGACAACCACTCTGGTGGCTATGACCCTTTCCGTAAGCGCCGGTGCTGTTGCCGCGGCGTGCGACGATGGCGAAGTCGTCATCAAGCTGAGCCACGTGACCAACACCGACCGTCACCCCAAAGGCATCGCCGCGTCCTTGCTGGAACAGCGCGTCAATGACGAGATGAACGGCAAAGCCTGCATGGAAGTGTTCCCGAACTCCACGCTGTACAACGATGACCAGGTTCTTGAGGCACTGCTGCAAGGCGACGTTCAGATGGCCGCGCCGTCGCTGTCGAAGTTCGAGCAGTTCACCAAGCAGTTCCGCATTTTCGATCTGCCCTTCATGTTCAAGGACATCAACGCTGTAGACGAGTTCCAGAACTCCGAAACCGGTGTTGCGATGAAAGAATCCATGACGCGCCGTGGCCTGCTGGGTCTGGCGTTCTGGCACAATGGCATGAAGCAGATGTCGGCGAACAAGCCGCTGAACGTGCCGTCGGATGCCAATGGTCTGAAATTCCGCGTCCAGAACTCTGACGTGCTGAAAGCCCAGATGGCGGCAATGGGCGCATCGCCCCAGCCGATGGCCTTCTCGGAAGTTTACGGCGCGCTGCAAACCGGCGTTGTCGACGGTCAGGAAAACACCTGGTCCAACATCTATGGCCAGAAGTTCTTTGAGGTGCAGGACGGGACAACCGAAACCAACCACGGTGTTCTGGACTACATGCTTGTGACCTCCACCGACTGGTGGGACAGCCTGGACGCCGATGTGCGTGACCAGTTGGCGACCATCGTTCAGGAAGTGACCGACACCCGCAACGCGGAATCGTCCAAAGTGAACGCCGAAGCCAAACAGGCGATCATCGATGCCGGTGGTGTGGTCCGTGAACTGGACGACGCGCAGCGCGAAGCCTGGGTCACCGCGATGAAGCCCGTCTGGGAAGAGTTCACCGCAGACGTTGGTCAGGAAAACATCGACGAAGCCCAAGCGATCAACGCCAAGCACTAAACCCTGTTCTGCCCCGTCTGGCGACGGACGGGGCATATCACTTGCGTCAGGCCCCGACATGCCCCGCGGCGTGCGGGCCTGATCCATTCTCCTCTCACAGCGGAGCATTCCCATGTCACATGGTGTTCAATCTCATTCTGCGCTCGGGCGCATTGTCAACGAGCTTGAGGAAACGGCGATTGCCATCATCCTTGGTCTGATGACGCTTATCACCTTTATCAACGTCGTCCTGCGCTATGGTTTCAACACCGGCATCATCTGGGGGCTCGAAGCGGTGACGTTCCTTTTCGCCTGGCTGGTGCTGTTTGGCATGAGCTATGCGGTCAAGGTCACGGCGCATCTGGGGGTGGACGCGGTCGTGAACCTTTTTTCGCTGCCCAAACGCCGGGTGCTCGCGCTGGTTGCGGCTGTGATCTGCGTGGTTTACGGGGCCTTGCTGATGAAAGGCGCGTGGGATTACTGGGCCCCCTTCGCGGGGCTGGACGCCACCACGGGCCGCTGGTTCCCCACAGGCTTTGCCGATAGCCGCGATCAGGCGTGGTATGAAACCGTCGATATCCCCATGCCGGATTGGCTGCGCTTTATCGAGCCGATCATGAACGAGGGCGAAACCTACGGCAAACTGCCACGGTTCATCCCCTATTTCATGCTGCCCTTCGGTATGGCGCTGCTGTTGTTCCGTTTCATCCAAGCCGGTGTGCGTGTCTTTACCGGACAGGCCACAGCGCTGATCGTCAGTCACGAGGCCGAAGATGATATCGAAGCCGTCAAACACATGAACGCGGAGTCCTGAGCGCATGGAAGTCCTTATCCTATTTACCATGATCGTCGGGCTGATGTTGCTGGGCGTTCCGATTGCCGTCAGCCTTGGCTTCTCGTCGATCGTCTTTCTGCTGGTGCTGTCCGACAGCTCGCTTGCGTCCATCGCGCAGACCTTCTTTCAGGCGATGGCGGGGCACTATACGCTGTTGGCGATCCCGTTCTTCGTGCTGGCGTCGTCCTTCATGTCGACGGGTGGTGTGGCCAAGCGGATCATCCGTTTCTCTATCGCGCTGGTCGGGCATTTTCCGGGCGGTCTGGCGATTGCGGGTGTTTTTGCCTGTATGCTGTTCGCCGCCCTGTCGGGATCATCGCCCGCCACGGTGGTTGCCATCGGGTCCATCGTGATCGCGGGGATGCGGGAGACCGGCTACACCAAAGAATTCGCCGCCGGTGTCATCGCCAACGCGGGCACCCTCGGCATCCTGATCCCGCCGTCCATCGTGATGGTTGTCTATGCCTCTGCCACGGATGTCTCTGTGGGGCGGATGTTCCTTGCGGGCGTTATCCCCGGTCTGATGGCAGGCACCATGCTGATGCTGACCATCTACATCATGGCGCGGGTCAAGAAGCTGCCACAGGGCGAATGGCGCGGCTGGGGCGAGGTCTTTGCCTCGGGGCGTGAAGCGGGCTGGGGGCTGATGCTGATCGTGATCATCCTTGGCGGTATCTATGGCGGTATCTTTACCCCGACCGAAGCCGCTGCCGTGGCTGCAGTCTATGCCTTCTTCATTGCGGCCTTTGTCTATCGCGATATGGGCCCGCTGCACGTCGAAGGCGAGGGGCGCAACCTGTCGCTGATGCGCAAGCCCTTGGCGCTGGTCACTGTCTTCTTCCACCGCGATACCCGCGATACGCTGTTCGAGGCGGGCAAGCTGACCGTCACCCTGATGTTCATCATCGCCAACGCGTTGATCCTCAAGCACGTGCTGACCGACGAGCAGATTCCGCAGCAGATCTCTGCCGCGATGCTGAGCGCGGGTTTCGGGCCGATCATGTTCCTGGTCATCGTCAACGTGATCTTGTTGATTGGCGGGCAGTTCATGGAGCCGTCGGGCCTGTTGATCATCGTCGCCCCGCTGGTCTTTCCTATCGCGATTGAACTGGGCATCGACCCGATCCATCTGGGGATCATCATGGTGGTGAACATGGAAATCGGGATGATCACCCCGCCGGTGGGTCTGAACCTCTTTGTGACCTCGGGCGTGGCGAATATGCCGATGATGAATGTGGTCAAGGCCGCGCTGCCCTTCACCGTGGTGCTGTTCATCTTCCTGCTGATGGTGACTTATATCCCGGTCATCTCGACCTGGCTGCCGACCTTGATGATGGGGCCGGAGATCATCACCCGCTAGGGCGTTGTATCACGAGAGAAACGAAAAAGGCGGCGCACCCCATCGGATGCGCCGCCTTTTATGTATGTCATGCCATAAGTTTATTTGGCAAAATGAAGATCAGGCGGCAGAGAGCGCCTGAAGGATCGGGACGAAATCAGCGTGTGTAAGGCTCGCCCCGCCGATCAGGGCACCGTCCACGTTGTCGACCTTGAATATCTCTGCCGCGTTGTCCGGTTTGACCGAGCCGCCGTACAGCAGCCGCAGCGCGTCGCTGACATCCGTGCCAAAGCGTTCGGCCAGTGTTGCGCGGATGAAGTCATGCACCTCGACGATCTGGTCAAGGGTCGGGATTTTGCCGGTGCCGATCGCCCAGATGGGCTCGTATGCGAGGACGGTATTCTCGCCTGTGCAGCCGTCGGGCAGGGAGCCTGCAAGCTGTTGGGCGATGACATCCAGCGTGGTGCCCGCGCTGCGATCCGCCTCGCTTTCGCCGATGCAGATGATGGCCGTCAGCCCCGCGTTCCAAGCGGCCCGCGCCTTGGCCGAGACATCGGCATCCGTTTCGCCATAGGCATCGCGGCGCTCGGAATGGCCGATGATCACATAGGTCGCGCCGACCTCCTTGATCATCGAGGCAGAGATGTCGCCAGTGAAGGCACCTTTCGGCTTTGCGTGGCAATCCTGCGCGCCGATGCCGACGGGGGTGCCTTGGGCCTTGGTGACCGCTGGCAGAAGGTAGGGGGCGGGCGGGCAGATCACCGCCTCTGCATGGGTGCTGTCCATCGCAGCGGCCACATCGGCCAACATGTCCAGACCGGCCAGCGTGCCGTTCATCTTCCAGTTTCCAGCGGCAAGCTTGCGGCGCATATGCATATCCTTCATGTGGTTTTTCAAAGGGATACCAGCGCCACCCCGACAGGGCAACGGCAAGCTGCGATCACGCCCCGCCAGCGCGGCGCGATACCGTTAGCCGAATTTGATGGATTCGCCGCAGCCGCAGGCTTCGGTCACATTGGGATTGCGGAACTTGAAGCCGGATTCCAGCAGCGAGGTTTCATAATCGATCTCGGTGCCGAAAAGGAACATCTGCGCCATCGGCGCGATCATCACGCGCGCGCCGTCCTGTTCGACGACCTCGTCATTGGCGTCGGCCTCGTTCACATACTCCATCGTATATTCCATGCCGGCGCAGCCACCCTTCTTAATGCCGATGCGCAGACCGGCGTGGCCGGCGGACGTCATCAGCTTGGTGATCTGATTGGCGGCTTTGGGGGTGATGGTGACGGCTTGCTTGCCTGGGATTGCGAACATGCTGAATACTCCTGTTACCGACAAGATAAGGGCTTTGGCGGGGTTTCTCAAGCGGGGGGATGCACAATAGCAAAAGGCCGACCCCGAAGGGACGGCCCATGTCGTCATGCGCGATTGCGCCGGATCAAACCCCGCAGGTTACAGACCCATGCAGTTGGCATAGTAGGTGACGGTCGCGGGCCAGTCAGAGAAGACGCCCTTGACGCCAGCGTCCTGTGCCAGCACGTCCAGCGCGACCAGATAGTCGCTGTCGTCGGTGATGATGTCGCCAACGGATTGGAAGTACCAGCCACCGCCCGTGGACAGCGGACCGGAGCGTTCGAGCGTCCAGGCGATCAGGTTCAAACCGGCTTCGCTGGCTTTCTTGGCATAGTCAGAGGCGGCCAGAGCGCCGTCTTTGTTGGTCAGCAGCATGTTCAGCGACGGGGCCAGATACTGCACGCCTTGCTCTTTCAACTGGGCGAAATCCTGTGTCCAGGTGCTGGGGTCCTGTTCGTCGAAACCTTCGCTCCATTCCACGAGATAGACGGCCTGTTTGCCGAACTCGGGCTCTGCCTTGATCCAGTAAAGCACGTCATCCAGGTTGAACGACTGCGCCCAAACGTCCGAGGCAGGGATGCCCGCGGCTTTGTATTCGTCGATCATCTTCTGCGCATAGTCTTCCTGGCTGAAGCCGTCATGGGGCATCTCGACCGAAGGGGACTTGAGCTCAGGGGTGAATTTCGCGCCGAGGGATTTAAACAGCTCGATCGATTCCGCGTGGGTCATCAGATCCGCACCGTCGCTGTACAGCTGAGTGCGGAAGCTGGCCACGCCGCCCTGATAGTCTTCGGCGGTGGTGGCGGTGGCGTCGGCGCTGTCCATCTTGGGCGTCAGGGTGCGGAACTCTGCCAAGGTGATGTCCGAGGTGCGGCATTCCGCGCTGGCACCTTCTTCGCCCGCAGCCGCGGTGAAGCCGGTGGTGCATTTCTCGGCCAGATCGGAGACGAGGATATTGGTGGTGGTGTGCAGATCGTTCTGCGCGTGACGGCAGACCAGTTCGTGGTCGGCGGTAAAGGTCACGTCGCATTCCAGAATGCCTGCACCCTGACGGGCGGCGGCAACGTTGGACTGTACGGTATGCTCAGGGAACATCAGCGGTGCGCCGCGGTGCCCGATGGAGAAATCGGATTTGGACGCGGTCTGGCCCATGCAGGACGCCAGCTTTTCCTTGAGGTCGCCATCGGGAAGCTTGTCCACCAGATAGGCAGGACGGGCACCGTATTCGACAGGGACGGGGGTGCTGTGGGCGTCGGCCAGCAGCGCGGTGGGGGCCAAAGCCAAAGCTGTAAGGGCAGTAGTTAGTCGCATGATCGCTCCAAATAAAATCATCTGGCAGCGGTGTGGCTACCCTATGTTACAATGATGCGACCATTGCGTGAAACTCATGTAAAATCAACCGGGACGTGAAATGCGCCCCGGTTTCAGCCTATCGGCTTACATGAAGCCCAGTTCAAGACGGGCTTCGTCAGACATCATATCCATGCCCCATGGTGGCTCCCAGACCAGTTCCACGTCGACGGTTTTCACGCCGGGCAGGGGTTCGACCGCATCGGCGACCCAGCCGGGCATCTCGCCTGCGACGGGGCAGCCGGGCGCGGTGAGGGACATCTTGATGTTGACCTCGTTTTCCGCGTTGATGTCGATCGTGTAGATCAACCCCAGCTCATAGATATTCACTGGAATCTCAGGGTCATAGACGGTGCGGCAGGCTTCGGTGATCTGCTCGTACAGCGGATGATCCGTTGACGAGGGCGCAATCAGAGGGGTGCCTTCAAGAGGTTGTGTGCTGTCGGTCATCAGGGCCTCGCTCCTTTTTCTTATCGTTTATATAGGGATTGCAGCGGGCACCGTCCAGAGGGCGGACCCGCGATCCAATGCGGAACTTAGGCTTTGCGCTTGCGCACTGGCTGCGGCTTTACCCGCGCTTCGATCATATCATAGACCATGCCGACGATATCCTTGCCGGTGGCTTTCTCGATCCCTTCGAACCCGGGAGAGCTGTTGACCTCAAGCACCTTTGGCCCGCTGTCCGACCGCAGCAGATCCACACCGGCAGTGCCCAGACCAAAGGCCCGTGCCGCGCGCAGGGCGGTGTCGCGTTCAACCTTGGTGATGCGCACGACCTGAGCGGTGCCGCCACGGTGCAGGTTGGAGCGGAAATCGCCCTCCGCGCCGGTGCGCTTCATCGCGGCCACGACCTTGCCATCCACCACTAGACAGCGCAGATCCTCGCCCGCGGCTTCCTTGACGAAATCCTGCACAAGAAAGTTCGCCTTGAGCCCGCGGAAGGCATCAATCACGGATTCCGCGGCCTTCTTGGTCTCGGCCAGCACCACACCTTTGCCTTGGGTGGATTCCAGCAGTTTCACGATCAGCGGCGCGGTGCCCACCAGCGCCATGAGGTTCGACGTGTCCTTGGGCGAGGCAGCAAAAGCGGTGGTCGGCATGCCGATTTTCTTCGACGCCAACACCTGATGCGTATGCAGCTTGTCGCGGCTTGACAGGATGCCGGCAGAGCCGTTGACGCAGTAGGTCCCGATGGTTTCGAACTGCCGGATCACCGCGCAGCCATAGGGCGTGACCGAGGCACCGATCCGCGGGATTACCGCGTCATAGCGCGGCAGACGTTTGCCATCGTAATGCACTTCGGGGGCCATGGCGTTGATCGCCATATAGCAACGGGTGGTATCGATCACTTCGACAGTATGGCCACGGGCCTCGCCGACTTCGACCAGACGCGAGGTGGAATAGTTGCTGGCTTCACGGCTCAGCACGGCGACCCGCAATGCGCGTTTGGGGGCGCGGTGGCGCACAGCGGCGGTATGGTAGACGTCATAGCTCAGATCCGGTTGCAACCGTTTCTCGGTGGGCGAGATGGTGATGTGATCTGTCAGCGCCTGACGGCCCAGCAACATGCGGCTGGTCATGCCCGCACGGTTGGTCAGGGTCACGTCAATGGGCCAGCTTTGCCCTGCGACATCCATCTTGGTCGCGATGACATAGCGCAGCTCTGCCTCGCCATTCGACGAGGTGACCTCGCGCCGGTCAATGATGGGCGCGGAGCAGGTGATGGTGATGTCTTCGTTGCCGGCCACAGGATGCACGTTGAACCGGACCTTGGGTTTGGAGGCGGGGCCAAAGACTTCGATGTCATGGGCATGCAGCGCCGATGTGCGCGCGCCGGTGTCGATCTTTGCCTTGATCGCGGGAAGCCCCAATTCGGGAAGGGCGACCCATTCTTCCCAGCCAAACGTCAATTCTTGCATGTCACGCACTCCGGCACAGCTAAATCATCCCGCCGCCTAGCAGGTCGCCCGCGTCTACTCAAGCCACGACACGGGCTTCCAAATGGCATAAATCCCGGGGTCCGGGGCAGCGCCCCGGCGGTTCCGGCTGGACATAGCGCAGATTTACGGTGCTTCCATGACAGCCTTGTGGAACGCGGGGCCAAACTGCGTGATTGCGCCTATGCGGGGGACATCTTATAGCCGCAGTCATGAAAAAATTCTCGTTCGATCTTCAGGCCCGCGATGGTGCGGCGCGTACCGGTGTCATCTCTACCCCGCGGGGGGATATTCGCACGCCGGCCTTCATGCCAGTGGGCACGGCTGCCACGGTTAAGGCGATGATGCCCGAAAGCGTCGCCGCGACCGGTGCGGATATCCTGCTGGGCAATACCTATCATCTGATGCTGCGCCCCACTGCCGAACGGATCGACCGTTTGGGCGGGCTGCACAAGTTCATGAACTGGGACAAGCCGATCCTCACCGATTCCGGCGGGTTTCAGGTGATGAGCCTGTCAGGGCTGCGCAAGCTGACGGAAAAGGGCGTGACCTTCAAAAGCCATGTGGACGGGTCGAAACACGAACTAACCCCCGAACGGTCGATGGAGATTCAAAAGCTGCTCGGCTCCGATATCGTCATGTGCTTTGACGAATGTCCCGCGCTGCCTGCGGATCGCGCGCGGATCGCGGACTCGATGCGGATGTCGATGCGGTGGGCCAAGCGCAGCCGCGAGGCTTTTGGCGACCGTCCTGGTCATGCGCTCTTTGGTATCCAGCAGGGCGGGCTGGAACGTGACTTCCGCGAGGAAAGCGCCAAGGCGCTGATCGACGTGGGCTTTGACGGCTACGCTGTCGGCGGCCTTGCCGTGGGCGAGGGGCAAGAGGCGATGTTCGGCTGTCTCGACTTCGCCACCGATATGCTGCCCGTGGACCGGCCACGCTATCTGATGGGGGTGGGCAAGCCGGATGATATCGTCGGGGCCGTGGCCCGCGGCATCGATATGATGGACTGCGTATTGCCTTCACGCTCTGGCCGGACGGGGCAGGTGTTCACGCGTCACGGCGTTGTGAACATCAAGAACGCACGCCACGCCGATGACCCGCGTCCGCTGGACGAAGCCTGCACATGCCCGGCGTGCTCGAACTACAGCCGCGCCTATCTGCACCATGTGTTCCGTAGTCAGGAAATGATCTCGGGGATGCTGCTGACATGGCATAACCTGCGTTATTTCCAGGAAATCATGGCGGGTATGCGCGACGCGATTGCGGCGGGGACATTTGACGCCTGGCAGGCTGATTTTCATAGCCAGCGTGCCCAAGGCGACATCGACCCGCTTTAGAAAAACCCTGCGGTGAATGGAATAAACCTTCCGCCCCGTCCTTGCGATGACGGGGCGGAAGGTTAGGTGCTGTAGACAAGAAACAACACCGCAAAGGAGTTTTCCATGACCGAGGCATTATTCACCCCCCTGAAGGTCGGTGGCATCGAGGCCGCGAACCGCATTGTGATGGCCCCGCTGACCCGCAGCCGCGCCAATGACGACAGTGGCGAAGTCGGCGACATGCACGTCGAATACTACGCACAGCGCGCCGGTGCCGGGATCATCATCACCGAAGCGTCCCAGATCAGCGCCGAAGGCAAAGGCTACATCAAAACCCCCGGCATCTACACCGAGGGGCAGGTTGCTGCCTGGAAAAAGGTGACGGACGCGGTGCACGCCAAGGGCGGCAAGATCGTGATCCAGCTGTGGCACGTAGGCCGGATCAGCCATGTGGACATCCAGCCTGACGGACAAAAGCCCGTCGCCCCCTCGGCCATCGCGGCAGAGGTGAAGACCTTTACCAAAGACGGAATGACCCCGACATCTGAACCGCGCGCCTTGGAGTTGGACGAGATGCCACGCATTGTCGCCGATTATGTCCACGCAACCAAGATGGCGCGCAAGGCAGGCTTTGACGGGGTCGAGGTCCACGGGGCGAATGGCTATCTGCTGGACCAATTCCTGAAAACCTCAAGCAACCAACGCGATGACGCCTATGGCGGGTCGGTCGAGAACCGCGCGCGGCTGCTGTTCGAAGTGCTGGACGGTGTCGTAAACGCATGGGACGGCGATCACGTCGGCCTGCGCCTGTCGCCTTTCTCGCCTGCGAACGGCATCGCGGATGATGACCCGCAAAAGACGTTCACCTACGTCGTAGATGCGCTGAACAAATACAATCTGGCCTATCTGCACATGGTCGAAGGCTCGACCGGCCAGTCGCGCGATCTGGATAGCGGCGAAGACCTTGGCAAGCTGCGGTCGCTGTTCAACGGCGTCTACATGGCAAATAACCTTTATGACCGCGACATGGCGATCGATGCCGTGGCCAGCGGCAAGGCTGATCTGGTGGCCTTTGGCCGACCCTATATTGCCAACCCCGATCTGGCAAAACGGCTCGAACTTAACGCACCGCTGAACAAGGGGGATACGAAAACCTTCTATGCCGGTGGCGAAGAGGGCTATACCGATTATCCCTTCCTTGAAGAGGTCGCGGCAGAGTAAGCTCGTTAAGCGCGAAAAAGCACATATCCGGCCCGTTTTTTGTCATTCGGGCCGGTTAACCATGGTTCTTGGCGGTTTTCGCGGATAATCATACGATCCGCGCTTGTCTGTCCGCCGGTGGCGGTTCATTCTAGGGTGACCCTCACGCCAGATGGCCCGCATACGAACGGATCACAGCATCATGGGGATTGAAACAGGCGGGTAGGGTCCCCAGATATCCTACTCAGAACAGGAGATGAACGAACGGTCGCCTAAGATAGGGGCCAGTGTCATCTTGCAGTATAAGGAAAAGAGCATGTTAGAGCCTCTGAACGCGTCCTACCCGGTATTGCCTTTGCGCGATATTGTGGTGTTCCCCCACATGATTGTACCGCTTTTCGTGGGCCGCGATAAATCTGTTCGCGCCCTCGAAGAAGTCATGGCCGATGACAAGCAGATCCTGCTGTCGAGCCAGATTGACCCCGGCGTGGATGACCCCGATTCCGATGGTATTTTCAACACCGGCGTCCTGGCGAATGTGTTGCAACTGCTGAAGCTGCCCGACGGCACCGTGAAGGTGTTGGTCGAGGGGCAGGCGCGGGTGCGCATCACGGAATACCTTGAAAACGATAGCTTCTTTGAAGCCTCTGCCGAATATCTGACGGAAGAGCCCGGTGACGAGACCACAACTCAGGCGCTGCTGAAATCCGTGGCCGAAGAGTTTGAACGTTATTCCAAGGTCAAGAAGAACGTTCCCGAAGAAGCGCTGTCGGCGGTGACCGAAGCGTCCGAGCCTGCACGTCTGGCCGATCTGGTCGCGGGACATCTCGGCATCGAGGTCGAGCAGAAACAAGACCTGCTTGAAACCCTGTCCGTCTCCGAACGGCTCGAAAAAGTATACGGGCTGATGCAGGGCGAAATGTCCGTTCTGCAGGTCGAGAAAAAGATCAAGACCCGCGTCAAATCCCAGATGGAGAAGACGCAGCGCGAGTACTATCTGAACGAGCAGATGAAGGCCATTCAGAACGAGCTTGGCGATGGTGAAGACGGCAAGAATGAAGTCGCCGAACTGGAAGCCCGCATCGCGGACACCAAGCTGAGCAAAGAGGCCAAGGAAAAGGTCGACGCCGAACTGAAGAAGCTCAAGAACATGTCGCCCATGTCTGCCGAGGCCACCGTGGTGCGCAACTACCTCGACTGGATCCTGTCGATCCCGTGGGGCGTGAAGTCGCGCACCAAAAAAGACCTCGCCAAGGCACAGCAGGTGCTGGATGATGATCACTATGGCCTTGAAAAGGTTAAAGAACGCATCGTCGAATATCTTGCCGTGCAACAACGCTCTAGCAAGCTGAAAGGCCCGATCATGTGCCTTGTCGGCCCTCCCGGTGTGGGTAAAACCTCGCTTGGGAAGTCTGTTGCCAAGGCGACGGGGCGCGAATTTATTCGCATCTCGCTGGGGGGCGTGCGTGACGAATCCGAGATCCGCGGTCACCGCCGGACCTACATCGGCTCAATGCCCGGCAAGATCATTCAGGCGCTGAAAAAGGCGAAAACCACGAACCCGCTTATCTTGCTCGACGAAATCGACAAGATGGGTCAGGATTTCCGTGGCGACCCCGCGTCGGCCATGCTCGAGGTGCTTGATCCGGAACAGAACGGCACATTCGTCGACCACTACTTGGAAGTGGAATACGATCTGTCGAATGTCATGTTCCTGACCACGTCGAACAGCTACAACATGCCCGGGCCTTTGCTTGACCGGATGGAGATTATCCCCCTGTCTGGCTATACCGAGGATGAAAAGCGCGAGATCGCGAAACAGCACCTTGTGGCCAAGCAGGTCAAGAACCACGGTCTGAAGGCAAAGGAATTTGCCATTGAAGACAGTGCGTTGACCAGCATGATCCGCTACTACACCCGCGAGGCCGGCGTGCGGAACCTTGAGCGCGAAATCGCCAAGGTTGCGCGGAAGTCGCTGACCAAGATCGTCAAGAAGGAAGCCGACGAGATTACCGTAACGGGCGACAACATCGAGGATTTCCTCGGCGTGAAAAAGCACCGCTACGGCTTGGCCGAGCTTGAGGATCAGATCGGCGTCGTGACCGGATTGGCCTATACCTCGGTTGGGGGCGAATTGCTGCAGATCGAAGCCCTGCGCCTGCCGGGTAAAGGTCGGATGAAAACCACCGGCAAGCTTGGCGATGTGATGAAGGAATCCATCGACGCGGCCAGCAGCTATGTGCGGTCGATCAGCCCCAAGATCGGGGTGAAGCCGCCCAAGTTCGACACGCTGGATATTCACGTCCACGTGCCCGATGGTGCGACGCCGAAAGACGGCCCCTCTGCCGGTCTGGCGATGGTGACATCGATCGTGTCGGTGCTGACCCAGATCCCCGTGCGCCGCGATATCGCGATGACGGGGGAGGTGTCCTTGCGCGGGAATGCGATGCCAATCGGCGGCTTGAAAGAAAAGCTGTTGGCGGCGCTGCGTGGTGGGATCACAACGGTTCTCATCCCGACCGAGAACGAAAAGGATCTGCCGGATATCCCGGATAACGTGAAAGAAGGGTTGACCATCATTCCCGTCAAACACGTGTCCGAGGTGCTGAAACATGCGCTGGTCCGCGAGCCCGAAGCGATCGAATGGGATCAGGAGGCAGAAGATGCCGCCGCAGCCGCCGCGCTGGCCCGTCGCAACGCTGCAGGGGATAGCGCGACAGCGCATTAAGCAACGATCAAACCGACATCAGGCCGCCCTTCGGGGCGGCCTTTTTCGTGGGCGCGTCCCCGATTTTCGCGCGGGGCTGCGTCATCCCCAAGCACCGCTGGATTTCCCCCGGTGGCCCCGCTAGGGTTTGGTGAAACCTCCCCAACGGACGAGACGTCAAATGACCACGCCCAAGAAAACCAGCACACCTAAACCAGCCGCACCCGACACCGCCGCAGCACCCGCTGTGGTCGAAGCACCGCGCCCTGTGATCCTCGGCCCCGTGATGCGCAAGAAAGAGCTGATCGACACAGTTGTCGAAAGGTCGGGCGTGAAAAAGCGCGATGCGAAACCCGTCGTTGATGCCATGCTCGCCGTATTGGGCGAAGCACTGTCGGACAGTCGCGAGCTGAACTTGCTGCCGTTCGGCAAGCTGAAAGTGATCAACGAGAAAGAGTTGAAAAACGGCAAGATGATCCGCGTCAAAGTGCGGCAGGTGACACAGGGGCAGGGCGGCGGCGATACCGCTGATCAACCCGACGACTGAGGGCGAAAATCGCTTAAAATCTCCGGCGCAAAGTTACGGCGCCCGCAGCAGCCCTTCACCTTGGTGAGGGGCTTTGTCGTATCAAGGGCTTTGCCTTGCTGATGCCACAGGCCGCGCAGGCAATCCCTTGACATCAAACGCATAAAACCTCGTCGCCGTCGGCGCAGGTTGCGTTGGTAGAACTGAATTGTGGTGGTAAATGGTGGGTCGTGAGAGGCTCGAACTCCCGACATCTTCGGTGTAAACGAAGCGCTCTACCAACTGAGCTAACGACCC
>NZ_DGMH01000025.1:19498-20101 GCF_002388305.1 Sulfitobacter sp. UBA4523 | reverse complement strand
CTTCGGGGGCGGCTTTTTTCGTTTGGGCCGCCGTCAACCGCGCCTCCCCCCTGCCCCAGCCAATCTGTGCTGACCTCTTGCGATCCCCCCAATACCGCTTAGGTTCTCCTCAGACTTCATCAGACGAACTGAAAGGGATCTCATGACCGATCTGCCCGACTACACCCCGCCCACCGTATGGGAGTGGGAACCCGGCAATGGCGGTAAATTCGCCAATATCAACCGCCCCATCGCAGGCCCCACCGCAGACAAAGAGCTGCCGGTCGGCAAACATCCCTATCAGCTTTACTCCCTCGCGACGCCCAATGGCGTCAAAGTCACCGTGCTGCTGGAAGAACTACTGGCCGCCGGGCACAAGGGCGCCGAGTATGACGCGTGGCTGATCAACATCGGCGAAGGGGATCAATTCGGATCCGGCTTTGTCGACATCAACCCGAACTCCAAAATTCCCGCGATGATGGACCGGTCCGGCGACGCGCCACAGCGCCTGTTTGAATCCGGGTCGATCATGCTGCATCTGGCCGAGAAATTCGGCGAATTCATCCCCAAAGACCCAAGCCAGCGCACCGAATGTATGTCGTGGCTGTTCTGGCAAATGGGCAG
>NZ_DGMH01000025.1:19002-19378 GCF_002388305.1 Sulfitobacter sp. UBA4523 | reverse complement strand
ACCGTTTCGCGATGGAGACCAAGCGCCAGCTTGACGTGCTCGATCGTCACCTTGCCGATAACGAATTCATGGCGGGCGAATATTCGATCGCGGATATGGCGATCTGGGCATGGTACGGGCAGCTGGTTCTGGGCCGTCTCTATGACGCGGCAGAGTTCCTGAATGTCGATTCCTACGAAAACCTGATGAAATGGGCCAAGAAGATCGACGCGCGCCCTGCCGTTACACGTGGTCGCATGGTCAACCGACCCTTCGGTGAGCCCGAAATGCAGCTGCACGAACGACATGATGCCAGCGATTTTGACACAAAGACTCAGGACAAAATCGGCGACTGATCCCGCGCGTCTTGCCGCCCCCACGCGGCAAGCCGCTTGTC
>NZ_DGMH01000025.1:16359-18909 GCF_002388305.1 Sulfitobacter sp. UBA4523 | reverse complement strand
CCCGCCCCCACGCGGCAAGACGCTTGTCCTATTAATTCACTCAAGTATTCCTTGATATCAGCCCTCAAATCTGTTTCTTACTCTTTTTATAAGTTTTACACAGATGGAGGTCACCTGATGACTCTGACGAAATCCGCTTTCACGGCCGCCTTGATGGCCACAGTTGCGATGCCAGCATTGGCCGAAGGGCAGCTGAACCTCTACTCCTCGCGTCACTACGACACAGACGAACGTCTGTATTCCGACTTTACCGAGCAGACCGGCATCACCATCAACCGCATCGAAGGCAAAGCAGACGAGCTGCTGGCGCGTATGGAAGCCGAGGGTGCGAACTCCCCCGCGGACGTTCTGATCACCGTCGACACCAGCCGCCTGAGCCGCGCCAAGGAAATGGGCCTGCTGCAATCCGTTGACAGCGACATCCTCGAAGAGCGTATCCCCAGCAACCTGCAAGACGCCGACAACGACTGGTTCGGCTTTTCGCAGCGCGCGCGGATCATCTTTTACAGCAAGGACGCTGTAGACAACCCGCCGCAGAACTATCTGGATCTTGCCGATCCTGCCTATGAAGGTCAGGTCTGCATCCGTTCCTCCACCAACTCCTACAACCAGACCCTGCTGGCGGCGTTGGTCACGCACCATGGCGAAGAGAAAGCCACCGAATGGGCACAGGGCGTTGTGAACAACATGGCACGTGCACCACAGGGCGGTGACACCGACCAGCTGCGTGGCCTGGTATCGGGCGAATGCGAAATCTCCGTCTCGAACTCCTACTACTTTGCCCGTGCCATCCGCACCGAAGTAGACGGGCTGAGCGCCGATCTGGATAAAATCGGTCTGGTGTTCCCCGACCAGGAAGGCAACGGCGCGCACATGAACCTGTCGGGTGCCGGTGTTGCAGCCAATGCGCCAAACCGTGACAATGCGGTCAAGTTCCTCGAGTATCTGTCCTCCGACAGCGCGCAGGCCTACTTCTCTGCAGGGAACGACGAATTCCCCGCCGTCGAAGGTGTAGAGCTTGCGGAATCGGTCGAGAAGCTGGGCGAATTCAAAGCAGACGAAGTGAACCTATCCGAAGTGGCCAAGAACATCCCCACAGCACAGAAGATCTTTAACGCGGTTGGCTGGGAATAATCCCAGCCTGCCACGGCAGAGACACGACATTGAACCGCATCGGCCCCTGGTCGGTGCGGTTTTTTCATGCGCAAGGGGAAGTGTTTATTTCTGCCGACCGACCTGACGGCAGATCAGGATCACGGGCAGCAATCCCATTGCCACGATCACAAGGCTCGGCACCGCCGCCCCGTCCAGCCGCTCGTCGCTTGCCAGCCGGTAGGCCTGCACCGCCAGCGTGTCGTAGTTGAACGGTCGCATGATCAGCGTTGCAGGCAGCTCTTTCATCACATCGACGAAAACGATCAGCAACGCGGTCAGCAGGCTTGGCGACAGGATCGGTAGATGCACACGGCGCAGTGTGCCCACAGGGGTTTCCCCCAATGACCGTGCGGCAGAGTCCATATTGGCATGCACCATCGCCTGCCCGCCCTCATACGCCCCCAGAGCCGCCGCAAGGAAGCGTACCATATAGGCGGCGACGAGCAGCCAGATCGACCCGGTGACCAGCAGCCCGGTCGATATGTCGAAGGTGCTGCGCATCCAGGCATCAAGCTGGTTATCAAAGGTCGCAAAGGGCACCATCAGCCCCACGGCAATCACCCCGCCCGGCACCGCATAGCCCAACCGCGCGATATAGCCTGCACCGAACGACAGCTTGCCCGGACGCAACCGCTGGAAGAACCCCACGCAGACTGCAGCGGCCACGGTCAGCACCGCCGCCACCCCCGCCAGCGTGGCAGAGTTGCGGATGAAGCCCAGATAGCGCGGGCTCAGCAGGTCTTGCTCTGACCCGATGCCCATCCAGATCAGCACGATCACCGGCAGGATCGCCCCAAAAATAACGGGAATACCGCAGGCCAGCATCGCGGTGGCGGCCTGCCATCCCTTAAGCTGCGCGGGCGGCATCGCCACGGCACGACGCGCCGGATCGTGGTATTGCGCCTTGCCGCGCTGGATACGCTCCAGCATCGCGAGCAGCAGCGCAAAACTAAGCAAACACAGTGCAAGCTGGGCCGCACCAGCGCGGTCGAACAGGGAAAACCAGCTGGTGTAGATCCCTGTCGCAAAGGTCTGCACACTGAAATAGGCGACAGTGCCGAAATCGGCGATCGTCTCCATGACGGTCAACAGAACACCTGCGGCAATCGCCGGTCGGGCCAGCGGCAGGCTCACCTTGAAGAAGGCGGCCCAGGCACTGCTGCCCAAGGCACGTGCGGCCAGAAACGTCGTGGCGGATTGCTGCAAGAACGCGGCGCGCGCCAAGAGGTAGACGTAGGGATAAAGCACCAGCACCAGCATCAAGGCCGCGCCCCCAAGGGACCGGATTTCCGGGAACCAGTAGTCGCGCGGACCCCAGCCCGTGACGTCCCGCAACACCGTTTGCACGATTCCGGGGTGGTCAAGGATATGCGTGTAGGCATAGGCCAGCACATA
>NZ_DGMH01000025.1:421-16173 GCF_002388305.1 Sulfitobacter sp. UBA4523 | reverse complement strand
GTCATGGTCACCAGCCACGCGGTCCCCACGCCCAAGGCAAAGGTGCCCGTGGCCACCATTGCGACCAGCAGAAGGGTTGTGCCCGCGTACCCCAGCAGCACCGTATCGATCAGGTGGCGCACCGTATCGGTGCCCCCGACCAGCGCGGCCAGTAAAACGGCCACCATCGGTAAGGCACAGGTCGCCGCAATCGCGACCGCAACCCCCGCCAGCAAACGCACTCCGTCCCGCGATCTTTTCACGGCGGCGGGGCTTGTATTGATATCCTGTGTCGTCATGCGATCGGTTTCGACTAATTCAGTCGGAAATACCAGCGGGATGACTGAAAATTGTAGCGCGAGGCGCAGGTGCAAAGGCGTGATCCTGCCTTTGCAGCAGAATCTCCGGTGTCAGGATGCGTGCCTTCAGCACGGGTCAGTCATAGCTGCGCTGGTCTTCGATCACCAATCCGTCGTTGGGCAGGCTGCCCGGCGCGGCCAGCACGACCTTGCCCTTCAGCTTGAGAAGCGCGGCGACAGAAGCACCGTAGCTTTCCGCGTCATCACCCGTCGTCTCAAGATGCACGGTCATGACGTCCTGTTCATGCGCACGGCTTGCCACCACGCGGGCCTTCGTGACCTCGGGGTGATGGGCGACAAGCGCCGCGACCTGTTCGGGGCGTACGAACATCCCCTTGATCTTGGTGGTCTGATCCGCACGGCCCATCCAGCCCTTGATGCGCATATTGGTCCGCCCGCAAGGAGACGCCCCCGGCAGTACGGCGCTCAGGTCGCCTGTGGCGAAACGGATCAGCGGATAGTCGGGGTTCAAGGTGGTCACCACGACCTCGCCCACCTCGCCCGGAGCGACGGGGGTGCCGGTGCCGGGGGTCACGATCTCGACGATTACATTCTCGTCCACGATCATGCCTTCGGCGGCGGGGCTTTCGTAGGCGATGTTGCCCAGATCCGCCGTTGCATAGCTTTGCAAACAGGTGATCCCCCGCTCTGCATAATAGTCGCGCAAGGATGGGAACAGCGCGCCCCCGCCCACGGCCGCTTTGGTGATGCCAAGGGTCACCCCCATCTCATCCGCTTTTTCGAGAATGATCTTGAGGTAATCCGGCGTGCCAGCATAGGCGGTCGTGCCGATATCGCGCGCGGCAATGACCTGCAGTTCGGTCTGCCCGGTGCCCGCCGGCAGCACCGCCGCCCCCACAGCCCGCGCACCGGATTCAAAGATCATGCCCGCAGGTGTCAGGTGATAGCCAAAACAGTTCTGGACGATGTCGCCCTCGCCAATCCCCACCGCATGCAGGAACCGCCCCATGCGCCACCAGTCCGGCGCGTCGGAGGAGGGTTCGTAGATCGGGCCGGGAGACTGGAAGATATGGGTAAACGCATGGGCGGGCTTGGTGGTAAAACCGCCAAAGGGGGCCGACTGCGCCTGCTGTTTCCCGATCTCGGATTTGCGCAGAACCGGCAGCGCGGCCAGCGCCTCGACATTGGTGATCGTGTCCGGCGCGATCCCGTCCAACGATCCTGCATAGCCCGGCAGCGCCTGCGCCCGTGCGATCTGCGCGGGCAAGGTCCGGGCAAGATCGGCCGCCCGTGTCTCGGGGCTGCGGGTCTCTAGGCTGTCAAAATAGGACGTCTGTGCCATGTCGCTTACTCGCAATTCATCTGGGTGGTCGGGAAATGGAAAACTTGTGGGTCGTGCGCTGGATCAGCTGAGCCAGCGTTTGCGGCGCCGGTAGCTGCGGACATCGCGGAAAGACTTGCGCCCCTCGTCCGACATGCCAAGGTAGAACTCCTTGACGTCCTGGTTCTCGCGCAGGTCGGCGGCAGGGCCGTCCATCACGACGCGACCGGATTCCAGAATATAGCCGTAATGCGCAAAGCGCAGGGCAACGTTGGTGTTCTGTTCGGCCAGCAGGAAGGTCACGCCTTCGTTTTCATTCACCGTTTTGACGATCTCGAAAATCTGTTCGACCAACTGCGGCGCAAGACCCATCGATGGCTCGTCCAGCAGGATCGTTTCAGGGCGCGACATCAGGGCGCGACCAATGGCGCACATCTGCTGTTCCCCGCCCGAGGTATAGCCCGCCTGCGATTTGCGCCGTTCGCGCAACCGTGGGAAATATTCGTACACCATTTCCAGATCACGGGCGATCGCCGCCTTGCCGTCACTGCGGGTATAAGCACCGGTCAACAGGTTCTCTTCGATGGTGAGATGTTCAAAGCAATGCCGCCCCTCCATCACCTGCACGACGCCGCGTTTCACCATCTCTGCGGGGTCGAGCTTGTGCACCGGATCATTGCGGTATTTGATCGACCCTTTGGTGACCTCGCCCCGTTCGGAATGCAGCAGGTTGGAAATCGCCTTGAGCGTCGTGGTCTTGCCCGCGCCATTACCGCCCAACAGGGCCGTGATACCGCCCTTGGGCACCTTCAGGCTCACGCCCTTCAGCACCAGAATGACCGAGTTATAGATCACCTCGATATTATTGACCTCAAGAAGGGTCTCGACCTGCGCGTCGGGCGTTGGGGTGGCATCCAGCATGGGTGTCTCTTTCACTAGGTGGCGTGGGGGTCGGGCGCGGCCACAATGCCGCCGCGCCCCTGTTCAAGGGCTGCGCTTAGCAGCTGGGTTCGATACCGGATTCCGCGGCAAAGGCCTGCGCATCTTCGGTTATCAGCGGGGCCAGCACGTCTTGGTCCGACTGGATGTAGTCGGTGATCAGGCTCCAGCTGTCGGCAGCAGCATCCCACTGCGCCACAGCCCCAAAGCCGTTCCCACCGTGGTTTTCACAAGACACCGTGAACTCTGGCCCAAAGTTGGGCAGACCCAGATCCGCCATCTTGGCTTCGGTGATTTCCAGTGCTTCCATGCCGTCACGCATCTGCGCTGGTGTCAGCGCCTTGGTGTCATGGATACCCTGCGCCGTTTTGGCAGCTTCGGCAGCCAGCATCGCGGCGTAAAGACCACGGTTATACAAAGCCGTCCCGATCTGGTCGCCCGCGCCTGCGGCCTTGCCAGTATCAACCACATACTTCTGGATGTCGTCGAACACGGGGAAGTCATCGCCCACGTTGTGGAACGTCAGCGCCTTGTAGCCATTGGCTTTGTCACCCGCTGGACGCACGTCGTTCTCGGAACCGGACCACCAGATGCCGATGAACTGATCCATCGGATAGCGGATGTTCGCGGCTTCCTGCACGGCGACCTGGTTCATCACACCCCAACCGTACATGATCACATTGTCCGGCTTTTCACGACGGATCTGCAACCACTGGGATTTCTGTTCCTGACCGGGGTGGTCAACGGGCAGCAAGGACAGTTCGAACCCGTGCTTTTTGCCCAACTCTTCCAGGGTGCGGATCGGCTCTTTGCCGTAGGCAGAGTTGTGATAGACCAGCGCGATCTTCTTACCTTCAAGGCTGCCACCGTTCAGATCCAGCAGGTGCTTGATCGCGACCGAAGCGCCGTCCCAGTAGTTGGTGGGGTAGTTGAAGATATTCTTGAACACCGACCCGTCTTTGGCCGATGTCCGGCCATACCCCATAGAGTGGACAGGGATGCCATCTGCCGTCGCTTTGGGGATCAGCTGATAGGTGATGCCGGTGGACAGCGGTTGATAGACCAGCGCGCCTTCGCCCTTGGTGCTTTCATAGCATTCCACACCCTTTTCGGTGTTATAGCCGGTTTCACATTCGATCATCCGGATCGGTTCGCCACCGATACCGCCATCACGTTCGTTCAGCAGCGTGAAGTAATCCGCATAGCCGTCGGCAAAGGGAATCCCGTTTGCCGCATAAGGGCCCGTGCGATAGCTGAGCGACGGGAATACAAGCTCTGCCATTGCGGGGCCCGCAGCCAGAGCAGCGCCAAGCGCCAACGTAGTCATCTTCAGTTTCATCGGTGTTTCCTCCCTTGGATGTATCCGATCTTGCCGGGTTGTCCCGGTCGTCTCTTCTTCGGCCTTGGGTCTCCTCCCCCCGGCCATGCGTCCTTCCCTAGTGCGGGAAGGGCCACAATCTCAGTTTTTCCTTGGCGACGCGCCACAACTGGGCCAGCCCATGCGGTTCCGCGATCAGGAAGATGATGATCAACCCGCCCACGATCACAAGCTGCAGATGCGCCACGATATCCGTCGGCCAGCCGAACCAGTCCACGCCCACGATTTTCAATGCAACCGGCAAGAGCACAAGGAACGCGGCCCCGGCAAAGCTGCCAAAGATCGATCCCAGCCCGCCGATGATGATCATAAAGAGCACAAGGAACGATTTCTGGATGCCAAAGGCCTCGCCCACTTCGACCGCCCCCAGATAGACCGCAAAGAACAGCGCCCCCGAGATGCCGATGAAGAAAGAGCTGACCGCAAAGGCCGTCAGTTTCGCCCGCAGCGGGTTTACCCCGATGATCTCGGCCGCGATATCCATATCACGGATCGCCATCCATTTGCGCCCCACCGACCCACGGGTCAGGTTGCGTGCTACATAGGCGCTGAAGATCACGAACATCAGGCAGAACAGATAGGTCGCCCAGGCCTGCGTATTCGGTCCGGTGATCTCGATCCCGAAGAATGTCCGCTCCGGCGCGCTGATCTGGCCCGAGGCAGAGTAGTTGTAGAACCACGGCACACGGTTGAAGAGCCAGACCAGAAAGAACTGCGCCGCCAGCGTTGCCACGGCCAGATAGAACCCTTTGATCCGCAGCGATGGCAGGCCGAACAACACACCAACACCGGCGGTCACCAGCCCCGACAGCAACACATGCACCAGCATGCTCACGTCGGGAAAGGCGGTCATGAATTTGTAGCAGGCATAGGCCCCCACGGCCATAAAGCCACCGGTCCCCAAGCTCACCTGCCCGCAATAGCCCACCAGAATGTTCAGCCCGATCGCCGCGATGGCGTAGATCAGGAACGGCAGGAACAGTGAGTTCACCCAATAGTCATTGATCACAAAAGGGATCACGGCAATGGCGATGAACAACACCAGATAATAGCGATACCGGTCGAACTTGATCGGAAACGTCTGGCTGTCTTCTTCGTATGAGGCGCTGAAATCCCCGGCTTCACGATAGAACATCAGATGCTCCCCCCGTTCCAAATGGTTTTAAATCCTGGGTTCCGGGGCAAAGCCCCGGTCAGGGAGTTGCCTAAATTACACACGTTCAATGATCTTCTCCCCGAACAAGCCCTGCGGACGGAACACCAGAAAGATCAGCGCCAGCATGTAGGCGAACCAGTTCTCTGTCGCACCGCCAAGGAAAGGCGCACCGATCAGGAATTCGAACAGCTTCTCCCCCACACCGATGATCAAGCCGCCCACGATGGCACCGGGGATAGAGGTGAACCCCCCCAGCATCAGCACCGGCAACGCCTTCAGCGCGATCAGCGAGAGCGAGAATTGGACCCCCGATTTCGTGCCCCACATGATGCCCGCGACAAGGGCGACAAAGCCCGCCAGCGACCATACGAGGATCCAGATAAAGTTCAGTGACACGCCGACAGACAAAGCCGCTTGGTGATCGTCCGCCACAGCCCGCATGGCGCGGCCCTGTTTGGTGTATTGCGCAAACATCACCAAGCCGATCACCAGCAACGCGGCAATGATGCTGGCCACGATATCCAGGTTGTCGATAAAGAACCCGTAGCCAAAGGCGTTAAAAGTGGTGTCGTCGATCCAGGTGTTCAGCCCCTGAGGCAGCCCCACATCCATAGACTTGATGTCGGACCCCCACATCAGATCGCCCACCCCTTCCAGGAAATAGGCCAGACCGATGGTCGCCATGAAGAGGATGATCGGCTCTTGCCCGACCAGATGGCGGAAGACCAACCGCTGCACCGCATAGGCCAGCCCGATCATCACCACCATCGTCAGCAAAATCGCGAGGAACGCCGGCACGTGCCAGCCGAAATGGTGAATATCCGTGCCCAGGATCGCGTTGATCAGGTGGCTAAACGGCACCTGCCCATCGATGATCCCCGCCAGAGTCAGGGCCGCAAACAGCGCCATAACCCCTTGGGCATAGTTAAAAATACCCGAGGCTTTGTAGATCAGAACAAACCCCAGGGCGACCAGTGCATACAGCACCCCCGCCATCAGCCCGTTCAGGAACACCTCGATTGTAAAGGCCAGTTGCTCAGGCATATCAGACCCTCCCCATCGCAAAACCAGTGGCAAAATCAGTCATGTGCAACCCCCAGATATGCGTCGATCACGTCTTGGTTGTTGCGCACCTCGCTCGGGGTGCCGTCGCCGATCTTCTTGCCGTAATCCATCACAACCACACGGTCGCTCAGGTCCATCACAACGCCCATATCGTGTTCGATCAGGGCAATCGTCGTGCCGAATTCATCGTTCACATCCAGAATAAAGCGGCTCATGTCCTCTTTTTCCTCGACGTTCATGCCCGCCATCGGTTCATCCAGCAGCAGGATCGACGGCTCGGCGGCCAGCGCGCGGGCCAGTTCGACCCGTTTCTTCAAGCCGTAGGACAAACGCGACACGGGCGTCTTGCGGATCGCCTGAATCTCAAGGAAATCGATGATCTTTTCGGCGACTTCGCGGTTCGCGGTCTCTTCGCGCTCCGCTTTGCCCTTCCAGATCGACTGCCAGAACATGCCGGTCTTCATATTGGTCAAACGCCCCGTCATGACGTTGTCCAGCACCGACATCCCTTCGAACAGGGCGATGTTCTGGAAGGTGCGTGCGATCCCCTGCTGCGCCACCTCAAAGGGTTTCATCGCCGGACGGCGGCTGCCCTTGTACCAGACTTCACCTTCCTGCGGCACATAGAACCCGCTGATCACGTTCAGCATAGATGATTTGCCCGCGCCATTCGGCCCGATGATCGCGCGGATCTCGCCCTGACGGATGTCGAAAGAGATATCCTTGATCGCCTCCACCCCACCGAACCGCAGGGTGATGTTTTTCATTTCCATCACAACGGGGCCAATCTGGCGCCCATCCGCTGTGACATAGCCGTCGGTCATATCTTTCACGCCGCAGCCCCCTTCCAAATGGTCTTAAAATCCACTGCGCAACCGCAGCGCCCGCATGCTCCGCCTGATGTCATGCTCATTGCGCGGCCATCTTGCGGGTGTCTGCGAACACCTTGGCATCGCGCACCTCCAGCGTGGCCGAGATCGACCCCTTACGCCCGTCTTCATAGGTCACTTCAGTAACCGTGCTGACAGAGGGCGACCCGTCGTAGAGCGCGGTGATGATATCGTCGAACTTCTCGCCGATGACCTTGCGACGGACTTTGCGCGTGCGCGTCAACTCTCCGTCGTCGGCATCAAGTTCCTTGTGCAGCACAACAAAGCGATGCACCTGACAGCCCGACAGCATTTCATCTTCTGCGATAGAGGCGTTGACCTCTTCCACATGGCTTTGGATCGTGTCCATCACCTGCGGATGCCGCGCCAGTTCCTGATAGGACGCATAGCCGATGTTGTTGCGCTCCGCCCAGTTTCCGACCGCGGTCAGGTCGATATTGATAAAGGCGGTGCATTCGTCGCGTCCGTTCCCGAACACCACCGCTTCAAGGATGTTGGGGAAGAACTTCAGCTTGTTTTCCACGTATTTCGGCGCAAACAGGCTGCCATTAGCCATTTTGCCAACGTCTTTGGCGCGGTCGATAATGCGCAGATGCCCGGTGCCTTCCTCGATAAAGCCCGCGTCGCCCGTGGCGACCCAGCCTTCGGCATCCTTGGTATCGGCGGTGCTTTCGGGGTTCTTGTAATATTCCACAAACACGCCGGGGCTGCGGTAGAAGACTTCGCCGTTCTCGGCGATCTTCAGCTCCACGCCGGGGCAGGTCACGCCGACCGTGTCACTGCGCACTTCGCCATCGGGCTGCGCGGTAATAAAGACGGTGGCTTCGGTCTGGCCATAAAGCTGTTTCAGGTTGATCCCGAGCGAGCGGTAGAAATCGAAGATCTCCGGCCCGATCGCCTCGCCCGCGGTATAGCCGACGCGCACGCGGCTGAGGCCAAGCGTGTTTTTCAGCGGGCCATAGATCATCAGCTCGCCCAAGGCGTATTTCGCACGGTCCATTGCGCCTACGGATTTACCGTCGAGAATGGCGGGGCCCACCTTGCGCGCATGGGCCATGAATTTGTCGAACAGCCACTTTTTGAAACGGCTCGCGTCCTCCATCCGGATCATCACCGATGTCAGCTGGGTTTCGAACACGCGCGGTGGGGCGAAATAATAGGTCGGGCCGATCTCGCGCAGGTCCACATGCATCGTGTCCGCGCTTTCAGGGCAGTTCGTGCAGAACCCCGTCCACAGCGCCTGCCCGACGGAAAAGATGAAATCCCCCACCCAGGCCATCGGCAGATAGGCCAGAATATCGTCCGTCTGACGCAGCTTGTCGAAAGCGGAAGAGGATTTGGCCGTCTCGATAATATTGCGGTTGCTCAGCACCACACCTTTGGGCTTGCCCGTGGTGCCAGAGGTGTAAAGCATGACGCCCGTGCTGTCGTAGTCCAACTTGGCCTGACGCGCTCCAAGCTCTTTGATGTGCTTGTCGCGCGCCTTGCGGCCCATGTCCTGGACGGCGCCATACTGGTCCAGCGCGGCGTGGTCGTATTTGCGCAATCCGCGTGGATCAAGATAGATCATACGCTCGAACTGGGTCAGCTGACCCTGAACGTCCAGCACCTTGTCGACCTGTTCCTGATCACCGGCGATCACAAAACGCGCGCCACAATGATCCAGCACATAGGCCATCTCTTCGGCGTTGGCGTCCTGATACAGCGGCACAGGCACGGCACCGACCATCTCTGCGGCCATCATGGCCCAATAGAGATAGGGACGGTTGCGGCCGATGATGGCGATAAAGTCACCTTCGTTCGCGCCAAGCTCCAGCAGGCCAAGCGCAAGCGCCTCGACCTCGTCGCGGGTCTGTGCCCACGTCCAGCTTTGCCAGATGCCATATTCCTTTTCGCGATACGCAGGCGCGTTCGCAAATTGCTTTGCATTACGATGCAGCAGCGCCGGAACCGATTGCGGTCCGTCGGCGCTCACGAGCGTGTGAGCCAAATGTCTTCCTCCCAAACCCTGCTCTTTTTCGGCAGGTCGATCGCTGGTGCGATTCTGATGTCACACCATGATGTTGACCTGATGCTCTGCGTCAACTTTTACCTAATGATTTCTCAATTCTAACGAATTGTAACAGGCGTGATTTCCCAAGGTTGCGCTTGGCGGCGCTGTGGGGATGGTGCAGTCTGCCGCGGGGGGAGGCTGCATGCAGATCGACGATCACCAGACAAAACTCATGACCGCTGCGGGGCTGAACCTGATCGCGCAAGCGCTGACGATCTATGACGCGGATTTGCGGCTGGTGCTGTGTAATGCACCGTTCCAGCAGATGTTCGACCTCCCCAAAGCGCTGGTCACCCCCGGTGCGAGCTTTCAGGAAACGATCACCCTGCTGGCACAGTTGGGGGAATACGGTGACGTGGACGACGTGGCGCGCTTTGTGGCCGAAAGGGTGGAACAGGCCCGCGCTTTTGAACCCCATTATATGGAACGCACCCGCGCCAATGGCCGCACCATCTCGGTCGAAGGCTCCCCCCTGCCCCAAGGCGGCTGGGTCACCGTCTACACCGACATCACCCGCACCAAACAGCAAGAGGTACTGCTGCGCGCCCGGTCTGATGCGCTGTCGGGGCAGGTGCTGGCCCACGCCGAAGAACTGTCAGCCACCAACCGCGAACTTGCCGCGATGAACACCGCGCTGGAAGAGGCAAAACGCCAGCTCACCCTGTCTGAAGCCCGCACGCGGCTGACCACAGAAATGATGCCGGCCCATATCGCCCATGTGGATGCAAACGCCTGTTACACCTATTCAAACCGGCGGTTGGCCTCTGTCATGCCGGGGCGGCGCGCGGATCTGATCGGCCGCCATATCGCAGAGGTTCTGGGTCAGCAGGCCTACGACTCTATTGCTCCCTCGCTCACCCAAGCCTTTGCCGGAAAGCCGTCGGTGATCGAATTCACGGACGAGATGAGCGCCCGGCGAATCCGCGGCGCCTTTACCCCCGATACAAACGGCGGGGTCTATATCCTGTCGATGGATGTGACCGAGGAAACCCAGAACCGTGTCGCCCTTCAGCAGACCCGACGACGCGAGATCGCGGCGCAGGTGATCTCGGGGCTGGCGCATGATTTTTCCAACCTGCTGACGATCATCCTTGGCCTGCAGTCCCGGCTGGGGCGGCTGGACGGCCAACCGGCAGAGGCCGCCCCCCTCATCGAAGGTACCCTTGCCGCGGCGCGCCGGGGCGGCACGTTGCTCAGCTCTATTGCCGATATGACGGGCGCACGCACGCTGCGTCCGACTGCGACCCATATCCCGCGGCTGCTTGAAGATCTGACCCTGATCGCGCGCCCCACCCTGCCCAAGGGCATGACGCTAAGCATCGACAACCAGATGGATGACACCCCCGTGCTGCTGGACAGCGGGCTGGTGCAGGACGGGCTGCTGAACCTGATCCTGAACGCCCGCGATGCCTGCGGGGCCGCGGGGGCGATCTCGCTTGAAATACGACAGGTCCATGACACATGGATCGAATGGGTCTTGCGCGATACCGGCCCCGGTTTTTCGCCCTCGGCGCTGGAACACGGGTTTGATCCGTTTTTTACGACCAAAGGGGCCGAAGGATCGGGGCTGGGGCTGCCGATGGTCTATGACATGGTGAAATCGGCGGGGGGCGATCTGCGCCTTGGCAATACGGCCCATGGGGCGCAGGTGACCATGCGGCTGCCCTACCGCCCCGCCGTGGCTGCCACCACCGGACTGGTCCTGCTGGTCGAAGACGCCGATGACCTGCGCGCGCTGGTGCGAGACATGTTGATGGGGCTGGGCCATTCCGTGATCGAAGCTGCCAGCGCGGATGAGGCCACCGCCCTGCTGGCCGATCTGCCCGACATCGCGCTGATCCTGTCCGACATCCAGCTTATGGGCGAGGCGACGGGGCTGGACCTTGCCAAACGCCTACCCGCCGATGCGCCGCCGCTGGTATTGATGACCTCGCTACCGCCCGATGATGCCCAGTTTCTTGAGGCGCAAACCCTTGCCCCCGTATTGCGCAAACCCTTCGAGATTGCGGATTTGACCGCGCTGATTGCCCCGAAAGAGAGTGCCGCCCAATGACCCGCCCCCTCGTCACTATTCTGGACGATGAACCAGAAATCCGCACGCTTCTCGCCGACGCTTTAGAGGAAGCGGGCTTTGACACGCTGTCGTTCAGCCGCGCCCGCGCGTTCGAGGCCGCCTTGGCGACCCACACCCCCGATGTCTGTCTGGTGGACCTGTCCCTGCCGGATTCAGACGGGCTGACGCTGGTGCATCGACTGGCGCTGGAACAAGGGGCCATCGTGATCATCATCTCGGGCCGCGCACAGGTGCAGGACCGCGTCACGGGACTGGAACTTGGCGCGGATGACTACATCATCAAGCCCTTTGATCCGGCAGAGGTCGTCGCCCGTATCCGCGCCCGTCTGCGCAGCGCCAAACCCACGCCGCAAGCCGGCACCGTCGCCGCGTTCAGCGGGTGGAAGGCACATTTCGACCGCTACGCGCTTGAGGATGAAAGCGGCGTCGAAACCCCCTTCTCCCATGCGGAGGGGGAGGTGCTGCGCCTGTTTCTGGACGCGCCCAAACGTCTGCTCAGCCGCGCGCAGATGCAGTCGAGCCTTGGCGGCGTCGCCTCTGAAAGCTTTGACAGGGCGATGGACGTGCGGATTTCGCGGCTGCGGACCAAACTGCGCGAAGACCCCAAAAACCCGCAGTTGATCAAGACGATATATGGCGCGGGCTACATCTTTCTGGGCGACGTCACATGGAGCTGAGCCCCCGTCGCATCAGCGGTGGCAGCCCCCATCTGGGCGACGTGCTGCATCTGATGCGCGACTGCTTTGCCTATATGGAGGGGCGCATTGACCCGCCAAGCTCGCTTGGTCAAACCACTTTGCCCTCGCTGCAAGCCATGGCGGATAGGGATGAAATCTGGGCGATCGGCGCGCCGCCCGTGGCCTGTGTGGTGCTGAGCGTGAAACCGGCGGTTCTGTATTTGGGCAAGCTCTGCGTTGCCCCCAGCCATCAGCGACTGGGTCTGGCACGCCATCTGATCACCCACGCCGAGAGCCGCGCCCGTGCCCTGCACCTTGGCCAGTTGGAACTGCAAACGCGGGTGGAGCTGTTGGACAACCACGCCACCTTTCGCGCGCTTGGCTTTCACGAATATGCCCGCACGGCGCACGCGGGTTTTGACCGTCCCACCAGCATCACCCTGCGCAAAACCGTCGCCTGAGCCACGCGGTGCCACCTGCCGCCACAGATGGCATCGCTGTCTTTTCTAACACGGGCGCTGCCGTTTTTTATTGCGCGCCTGCCCCTTGGCCCGCTAGATTCTGCCCATGATCGAATGTTTGCTGTACAGGACCAACCCCGCCCAGAGACGGCTGTTCTATCGCGTCGAAATCGCGATGAACCTGTTCAGCGAAGTCTCTGTCCTGCGCGAATGGGGCGTCGCAGGTGGCCAGCCCAAAGCGGTGATCCAGTGTTTCGGTAACCTGCGCGAGGCGTCAAAAATGGCAGACCGCTATCGCACACGGGCCGAGCGTCGCGGCTATCTACGTCACTGATCCCAGCCGCGTCACCGCGCGGGCAAGCACCTGAACACCGGCCAGCAGATCGGCCTCGCTCGTGTCTTCCTCGAAAGTATGGGACAGCCCCCCGATCGACGGCACAAACAGCATTGCCACCGGCATCTTGCGCGACACATTGGTCGCGTCATGCAGCGCCCCTGACGGCATCTTGCGCCAGTTGCCCGGCGCGACTTCTTCCGCGCCGGCTTCCAGCGCGGTGCGCAGGGTCGGGTCCATCGCGACGGGTTCCAGCCCCAGCATTGTGCCAAAGCTGACCGCCAGCCCCTGCTGGGCCGCGATCTCGGTGGCGGTGTCGCGGATGATCTGCTCCATCCGGCCCAGACGGTCCGCATCCGCGTCACGCCACTGCATCGAAAACACCGCACGCCCCGGCACGATAGAGGATGCATTTGGGTGCAATGTGACATGGCCAATGGTCCAGACGGTCTGCGGTGTGACGACATTGCGCAGCCGGTCATTCAACGCGGCATTGAAGGCAGAGACCGCCTGAAACGCATCGCGGCGCAGATGCATCGGTGTGGTGCCCGCGTGGTTCTGCTGCCCGTCAAAGGTGATCTTCATGTCGCGGATGCCGACGATATCGGTGACCACACCAATCTGTTCGCCGCTGGTATCCAGCGTCGGCCCCTGTTCGATATGCAACTCGACAAAGCCGGTGAACAGATCGGGCGACACCTCGCCCGTGACCAGATGCGCCACGGCCTGACGCGCGTCGCCAAGGGTCACGCCCGCATGATCGGTCAGCGCATCGGCGGCGACCTGATCCAGATGCCCGCCCCAAACGGCGCTGCCCGTGGTGACGCCAAAGCGCCCCTCTTCATCCTGAAACGACACGACAGAGATCGCGGGGCCGCCGGCCTCGGCTGCGGCGCGGGCGACCTCGAGCGCGGCAATCACGCCAAGCGCGCCGTCGAGCCATCCGCCTTCGGGCTGGCTATCGGAATGCGACCCCATCAACAGCGACGGCCCATCTGCCAAGCCAAAAAGATTGCCCATCTGGTCCATTTCAACCCGCAGTCCGGCATCGCGCATCTGATCGGCCAGCCAGTCCCGCGCGGCGACATCGGCGTCGCTATAGGCCGGGCGGATCACCCCTTTGCCCACCCCCGCTGCGCCGAACGAACGCAATTTGTGAAGGTCGGCGAGAAAGCGGTCGGGGTTGATCTGCATGGTTACTCCGCGGGTTGGGGGGCTGTTGCGGCCTCTACTTTCACGGCCGAGAATTTAAACTCGGGGATTTTGCCATAAGGGTCAACCGCTGGATTTGTCAGGATATTTGCCGCCGCTTCGACATAGGCAAAGGGCAGGAACACCATATCGGGCGACACGGCGCGGTCTTCGCGGGCCATCAGTTCGATCGACCCGCGCTTGGTCGTGAGCCGGATATAGGCCCCCGGCGCTACCCCCAGCTTGCGTAAGGTAGACGGGTGGAGCGAACAGTTCGCCTCGGGCTCCAGCCCATCAAGCACATAGGACCGCCGCGTCATCGACCCCGTGTGCCAATGTTCAAGCTGCCGGCCCGTGGTCAGGATCATCGGATAGTCTTCATCCGGCGCGTCGTCAGGCGCGATGATGCTGGCGGGGGTAAACCGTGCGCGTCCGTCCTGTCGCGGAAAGCCATCGGCAAAGACAATCGCCTGCCCCGGATCGGTGGGGCTGGTGGACGGGTAGGTCACCGCCCCTTCGCTCTCTAACCGGTCCCAAGTGATGTTATTGAGTGACGACATATTCAGCTTCATCTCGGCAAAAACCTCGCTCGGGTCGGTGTAGGTCCAGCCCAGCCCCAGGCGTTTGGCCAGTTCAACCTCGATCCACCAATCCTCTTTCGCATCGCCGGGCGGCGGCACCGCGGGGCGGCCCATCTGCACCTGTCGGTTGGTATTGGTCACCGTGCCGGATTTCTCGGCAAAGGCGCTGGCGGGCAGGATCACATCGGCAAAATTCGCGGTTTCGGTCAGGAAGATATCCTGCACCACCAGATGGTCGAGCTTGGCCAGCGCATCGCGGGCGTGTTCCACATCGGGGTCCGACATCGCCGGGTTTTCACCCAGCACATAGAGGCTGCGAATATCCCCGTCATGCACCGCGTCCATAATCTCGGTCACGGTGTGGCCCTTCTTGTTGCTGAAATCGCTGCTTTGCCACACGTCGGTAAAGGCAGAGCGGACGCCATCATCGGACACCGGCTGGTAATCGGGCAGGAACATCGGGATCAGCCCCGCGTCAGACGCGCCCTGCACGTTGTTCTGCCCCCGCAACGGATGCAGCCCCGCGCCGGGCCGCCCGATCTGCCCCGTCATCAGCGCAAGCGAGATCAGGCAGCGCGAATTATCGGTGCCGTGGATGTGCTGCGAAATGCCCATCCCCCAGAAAATCATCGCGGCATTCGCTCCCGCAAAGGTCCGCGCCACATCGCGCAGCACCTCCGCGTCGATGCCGCAGATCTTGGACATCTTTTCAGGGGTGAAGGTTTTCAGGTGGGCTTTCTCGATCTCCCAGTTTTCGGTGTAGGCTTCGATATACTGTTGGTCGTAAAGCTTTTCCTCGACGATCACATGCATGATGGCGTTCAGCATCGACACATCAGTCCCGGGGCGGAATTGCAGCATATGCGACGCGTGCCGCTTCAGCGCCTGACCGCGCGGGTCCATCACGATCAGCTTGCCGCCGCGCTTGGCGAACTGCTTGAAGAAGGTCGCCGCGACGGGGTGGTTTTCGGTCGGGTTCGCGCCGATCACAATCGCAACATCGGCGTTTTCGATCTGGTTGAAGGTCGCGGTGACCGCACCGGATCCGACATTCTCCATCAGCGCGGCCACTGAAGAGGCATGACACAGCCGCGTGCAGTGATCGACGTTGTTGTGACCAAAGCCCTGCCGGATGATCTTTTGAAACAGGTAGGCTTCCTCGTTCGTGCATTTCGCTGATCCAAAGCCCGCCACACCCGCGCCGCCAATCTTTTTCATACCATCCGCAGCGAAATCCAGCGCCTCGTCCCAGGTGGCTTCGCGGAAGTGGGTTTGCCAGTTGCCCGGGTCCACGTTCAGCCCTTTGGGCGGGGCGTCCTTGCGACGGATCAGC
>NZ_DGMH01000025.1:0-140 GCF_002388305.1 Sulfitobacter sp. UBA4523 | reverse complement strand
GTCGGGCAGGCCTGCACACATTCACCGCAGGCCACACAAGAGGACGCGCCCATCGGGTCGGCCATGTCGAACACCGGATAGCTGTCATGCCCGCGACCGGCCATCCCGATCACATCATTGACCTGCACCTCGCGGCAGGC
>NZ_DGMH01000043.1:0-16892 GCF_002388305.1 Sulfitobacter sp. UBA4523 | reverse complement strand
TCGGCCACGTCACCAAGGAAGGCCAGATCGCGGGCCCCCGCGTGGTCGAGCATATGGTCGATACCGTGCTGTATTTCGAGGGCGAGCGCGGCCACCAGTTCCGCATCTTGCGCGCGGTCAAGAACCGCTTTGGCCCCGCCGACGAGATCGGCGTGTTCGAGATGACCGGCGAAGGGCTGGCGGAGGTCACCAACCCCTCTGCCCTGTTTCTGTCCGAACGCGGCACGCCTGCCGCGGGGTCAGTGGTTTTCGCAGGTATCGAAGGCACCCGCCCTGTTTTATGCGAGCTTCAGGCGCTTGTGGCCCCGTCGCCTCATTCGCAGGCGCGGCGTACGGTCGTGGGCTGGGACGGGGGACGGCTTGCGATGATCCTCGCCGTGCTAGAGGCCCGTTGCGGCATCCCCTTTGCGGGGCTTGATGTTTACCTCAACGTGGCGGGCGGCATGAAAATCTCGGAACCGGCGGCGGATTTGGCGGTCGCGGCCGCCTTGCTCAGCGCGCGCGAAGACGTGGCTTTGCCCGCGGAAACCGTTGTTTTCGGCGAAATCAGCCTGTCCGGTGCGCTACGCCCCGCCAGTCAGACCGAAAACAGGTTGAAAGAAGCGCAAAAACTTGGTTTTACCAGCGCCATCGCGCCCGCGGGCGGAAAACCGGTGGGCAAGAACGGCATAACGCTTAACACCATGAGCGATCTCACCGGATTTGTAGGCGAAATATTCGGGGCTGGCTAACCGCCCCTTCAAGGAAGGCAAGACGACCATGGAAGGTTTTACCATCATTGACGGGGTTGTGGCGCTTGTCATCGTTCTGTCGGCTTTGCTGGCTTATGGCCGCGGGCTTGTACGCGAATTTATGGCGATCGTGGGCTGGATTGCCGCCGCGATCCTTGCGTTTCTCTTCGCGCCGCAGGTTGAACCGCTGGTGTCAGAGATCCCTGTTGTGGGCGAATTCCTTGCCGACAGTTGTGAACTATCGATTATCGGGGCCTTTGCCATCGTCTTTGCCATCGCGCTGATTGTGGTATCGCTGTTCACCCCGTTGTTTTCGTCGCTGGTGCAACGCTCTGTTCTGGGTGGTCTGGATCAGGGGCTCGGGTTTCTCTTCGGCGTGGCGCGCGGCATCCTCTTGGTCGCCATCGCGTTCTTTGTCTATGACACCGTGATCACCGGCCAGACCTTCACCATGGTGGACGAAAGCCGATCGGCACAGGTCTTCGGGCGCTTTACCGGCCAGATCGAAGAGCAGAACCCGGAAGCCGCATTGGGCTGGATCACCACCCGCTACGAGGCTTTGGTTGGGGCCTGCGGTGCCTAATCGCCGCTGACGCTGCCAAAAAGTTATCCATGCGCCCCCGTTTTCGGGGGCGTTTGCATTTCTGCCATATGTTGCATCGCAGCATATGCGGGGGCAAAATGTAACGGCGGGGTGACAAGGCCCGCCCAAAGTCCTACATAGCCCCTATCCCTTCATCGGATTCGGAGTTGCCCCGTTGTCCAAGATCATGCCCCCCGCGCACCCGTTTGATTCCTCCTATCTGCGTGATGCAGATGACGGGGATAAACTCAAAGAAGAATGCGGGGTGTTCGGCGTGATCGGCGTTGCAGACGCCTCGAACTTTGTGGCCCTCGGCCTGCACGCGTTGCAGCACCGTGGTCAGGAAGCCGGCGGGATCGTCAGCTATGATCCCGCTGCCGGTTTCCAGTCCGCCCGCCGCTTCGGCTATGTGCGCGACAACTTCACCTCGCAAAAGGTGATGGAGACGCTGCCCGGCGAACTGTCTATCGGGCATGTGCGTTATTCGACCTCTGGTCACAAAGGCCCGACAGCGATCCGCGATGTGCAGCCCTTCTTTGGCGAATTCGCCATGGGCGGTGCCGCGATTGCCCATAATGGCAATATCACCAACGCCAACGCCCTGCGCCGCGAGCTGATTGAACGCGGGTCGATCTTCCAGTCCTCGTCGGACAGCGAATGTATCATCCACCTGATGGCGCGGTCCCTGCAACGCAACATTCCCGAACGCATGGAAGACGCGCTGCGCCGTGTCGAAGGCGCGTTTTCGGTCGTGGCGATGACCCGCACCAAGCTGATCGGCGTGCGCGATCCTTTGGGTGTCCGCCCGCTGGTTCTGGGCAAGCTTGGCGACGGTTGGGCGCTCAGCTCCGAGACCTGCGCGCTGGACATCATCGGTGCCGAATTCGTCCGCGAGATCGAGCCCGGCGAGATGGTCGTGATCACGCCTTCGGGCGTCGAAAGCCATTTCCCCTTCCGCCGTGTCGCATCGCGTTTCTGTATCTTTGAACACGTCTATTTCAGCCGCCCCGACAGCATCCTTGGCGGTCGTTCGGTCTATGAAACCCGCGAAGCCATCGGGCGCGAGCTGGCAAAGGAATCGCCGGTAGAGGCGGATCTTGTCTGCCCCGTCCCCGACAGCGGCACGCCTGCGGCCATCGGTTTCAGCCTCGAATCGGGTATTCCCTATGCGATGGGGATTATCCGCAACCAATACATGGGCCGGACCTTCATCGAACCGACCGAGCAGATCCGCAACATGGGCGTGCGGCTAAAGCTCAACGTGAACCGCGCGCTGATCAAGGGCAAGCGGGTCATTCTGGTAGACGATTCGGTTGTGCGTGGCACCACCAGCCGCAAGATCAAAGAGATGATCCTTGATGCCGGCGCGAAAGAGGTCCACTTCCGCATTGCTTCGCCCCCCACCGCGTGGCCCTGTTTCTACGGTGTGGACACGCCGCAACGTGAAAAGCTGCTGGCGGCCACCATGTCCGAAGAGGAAATGCGCGAGCATTTGCAAGTGGATAGCCTCAAGTTCATTTCGCTCGACGGGCTTTATCGCGCCGTGGGCGAGGCAGAGGGTCGCAACAACAAGTGCCCTCAATATTGCGATGCGTGCTTCTCGGGCGATTACCCCGTCACCCCTGCCGACCAGATCAACCAAGGGTTCGAGATGAAGCCAGCCGCCGAATAAAGCCGCCGCTTCGCGACAAGTTCCGCAAGGGCGGGCGCAGGGTTCAACCCCTCGCCCGCCCTTTTGCTATTTTGCGCCCCCGTACCGCTGGCAAAGCTTTGCCGACGTGCAAGCCAGTCTTTGCCAGCTTCCCCCGCGCCCTCTTTCGGCTGTCAGGCAGCTTTGTTAGCCCCTCGGTCTAACCATTCTTTGCCCCCCTAAGCGCAGCAAGAGGCACCCATGTCGACTGACGAAAAAGGCACTCCGACCCCGCAGAAAACACTTAATCTGGCAACGCAGCAGGCGTCCCTGCCCAAGCTCGCCCTGATTGGTACCTTCGGCAGCCTGACCGACCCCGGCGCGTTGATCCGCGATGGCCGCGGACGCATTCACCGCGTGACCTTGAACGACAAGATCAGCGACGGCATCGTCGCCGCCATTGGCGACGACAGCGTGGTTCTGGCGCAGCGAGGGCGCACGGTGACGCTCAAACTTCCCAAAGGGTGAAACGCCCCGCGACATGACCCCGGGTGCCGCGCCCCTCTTGACGGGGGGCGGTGGCTCAGGCAAAGCCACCCCATGACAAAAACAGCTCTTATCACTGGCGCGTCCCGCGGTCTTGGTGCCGCCCTGGCCGAAGCACTTTGCGACACGCATCACATCATTGCAGTCGCCAAAACCACCGGTGCCCTGGAAGAGCTGGACGACCGCATCCAGTCCCGCGGCGGCAGCGCGACATTGGCCCCGATGGACATCACCAATGCCGATGCGATGGCGACCCTGTGCCGTGGCATCTATGACCGCTGGGGCAGTCTTGATCTTTGGCTGCACACCGCTGTCCATGCCGCCCCCTTGGCCCCGACCGATCACATCGACGCCAAAGACATGGCCAAATCGGTCGCCTGTAACGTCACCGCCACCTCGACCCTGATCACCTATGTGGCACCGCTGCTGGCACAATCGGGTCAGGCCGTGTTCTTTGACGATCCGGTAGTGGCGACCAAGTTCTTTGGCAGCTACGGGGCCACCAAGGCCGCGCAGATCGCGCTGGCCAAAAGCTGGCAGTCCGAAGCCGTGGCAATCGGCCCGCGCGTCCACATCATGACGCCCGCCCCCATGCCAACCGCGACACGCGCGCGTTTCCACCCCGGTGAAGACCGCGAGGCGCTGAACACGCCACAGTCGCAAGCCGCTGAAATTCTGGCGCAACTGGCTGTTTCCCAGCCTTAAAACATGATGCGGTGAAGGCTCCTGCCTTGCCGCGCCGCGCCCCGTCGCCTATCAAGGCGCAAAGGGGAATTTATGCGCATTCTGATCACCAACGACGACGGTATTCACGCTCCGGGTCTAAAGACCCTGCAGGGCATTGCCACCGACCTGGCCGGACCCGATGGCGAGGTCTGGACCGTGGCCCCCGCCTATGAACAATCCGGCGTCGGGCATTGCATCAGCTACACCAAGCCGATGATGGTCGAAAAGGTCAGCGACCGGCGCTTTTCGGTCGAGGGCAGCCCGGCCGATTGTGTGATGGCCGCACTGCACGACTGTATGCTGGATGCCCGCCCTGATCTGGTGCTGTCCGGTGTGAACCGCGGCAACAACGCGGCTGAAAACACGCTCTATTCCGGCACGATCGGTGGCGCGATGGAGGCGGCGCTGCAAGGCATCCCCGCCGTGGCGCTGTCGCAATATTACGGCCCTGCCAACCGTGATCTGGATGATCCATTCGAGGCAGCCGCCGGCCACGGGGCCGATGTGATCCGCCGTATCCTGGATGCGACACCGGCGCATGGGGATGGCTACCGTCTGTTCTATAACGTGAATTTTCCGCCCGTCGCAGCGGCAGAGGTTCAGGGCATCCGTTTGGCCCCCCAGGGGATGCGCCGCGATACCAGCTTTTCCACGATCCCGCAGCTGTCGCCGTCGGGGCGGCGGTTCTTGTGGATCAAGGGCGCGGACCAGCAGATCCCGACGGACGACGGCACCGACGCCGCGCTGAACCTTGACGGCTATATCTCGGTCACGCCCATGCGCGCCGACCTCACCGCTCATGATACATTTGACGCGCTAAAAGCCATCAATACATGAACGACGACGAAGACATCACAGACGCGACACGCAAGATGCAATTTCTTTACGCACTCCGTTCCAAGGGCGTCACCGATGCCCGTGTCCTGAACGCGATGGAGCAGATCGACCGTGGTCCCTTCATCCGCGGCCTTTTCGCGTCCCGCGCCTACGAGGACATGCCCCTGCCGATCGCCTGCGGTCAGACCATCAGCCAGCCTTCAGTTGTGGCGCTGATGACGCAGGCGCTGGATGTGTCGTCGCGTGACAAGGTGCTCGAGGTGGGGACCGGATCAGGCTATCAGGCCGCGATCCTCAGCAAACTGGCGCGGCGCGTCTATACCATCGACCGCCACCGCAGGCTGGTGGTAGAGGCCCGCCAGATCTTCGAGGATCTGGCCCTGTCCAACATCACCGCGATCATAGGCGACGGCAGCTTTGGCCTGCCCGAACAGGCCCCCTTTGACCGGATCATCGTGACCGCCGCCGCCGAAGACCCCCCCGGCCCGCTTCTGGCCCAGCTCAAGGTTGGCGGCATCATGGTCGTGCCCGTGGGCCAGTCGGACACGGTTCAACACCTCATACGTGTACGCAAAACCGAGACCGGGCTGGAATATGACGAGCTGCGCAAGGTCCGCTTTGTTCCCTTGCTTGAAGGGCTGGGAAAAGACGGCTAAATGCAGTATAGCAAGGGGAACTCCGCCCGAACGGGGACCCCAAGGCGCTGACGGCACCGAAGACGAGGACGAGCAGATGACCCAACCAAACGTGACCCGTACCCTCAGGCTGACGGTACTGGCGGGCAGCTCTGCGCTTTTGCTCGCCGCTTGTGAACAGCCCCTTGATATGGATTTGCGCGGCGGCTTTGGCGACGGTTTCACCACCGCCCACGCAGCCACCGGCCCGCTGGATGAACGCCCCGCACCGGACAACCGCGGTGTGATTTCCTACCCCAACTATCAGGTCGCTGTGGCGCGGCGTGGCGATACGCTGTCTGACGTGGCCACCCGCGTGGGTGCCGATGTGGGCAGCCTGTCGCGCTACAACGGCATCGACCCCACTGTCCCCCTCCGCAAGGGAGAGATCATCGCCCTACCGACCCGCGTGGCCGAACCCTCGCCCGCGACTGGCGCGTCGGGCACCGGTCCGATCACCACCGCTGCGGTCGATATCCAGACCATCGCAGGCGGCGCGATCAACCGGGCGCCCGCCAGCCCCGGCGTGCAGACCACCACCCTACCCTCGGCGCAGACCACCACCCGCGAGAACCCCGCGAAACAGACCGGGATCGAGCCTGTACGCCACAAGGTGGAACGTGGGGAAACCGCCTATACCATCGCGCGTCTCTATGCCGTGCCGGTTGAAACGCTGGCCGAATGGAACGGGCTTGGCGCTGATTTCTCTGTCCGCGAAGGGCAGTTCCTGCTGATCCCCGTGGCGCAGCAGGCCGCCCCGAAACGCAGCGCTGCAGTGCCAGCCGCCGCGACGGCCACAGCGCCGACAACGACCAGCTTGCCCGGCACCGGATCGCCAACGCCGACCCCGCCAAGCGCTGCGAAACCGCTACCGCCCGTGGACGAAAAGCCCGCCGCGCCAAAGCCCGAACCCGCCGCAGCCAAGCCTGTCGCCGATGTGGGCAAGACGACGCAACCCGCCTCTTCCGGCCGCATGTCGCCCCCCGTACAGGGCAGCATCATCCGCGCCTATTCCAAGGGCAAGAACGAGGGCATCAACATCAAGGGCACACCGGGCGCTGCGGTCAAAGCCGCCGATAGCGGCACAGTCGCCGCGATCACCAAAAGCGCCGAGGGCGTGCCGATTGTCGTGATCCGCCACCCTGACAACCTGCTGACCGTATATGCCAATGTCGCCAATGTGTCGGTCGCCAAAGGGGATAGCGTCTCTAAAGGGGCAAGCATCGCCAAGCTGCGCCCGGGTGATGATTCATTCGTACATTTCGAGGTGCGCAAAGGCTTTGATAGCGTCGATCCCACGCCCTACCTGAACTAAGCCAACTGCAAAACGGAACAGCTTCAACACGCGGCCCCTTTTCGGGGCCGCAAGCGTTTGCGAAGGTCGCTTACAGCGCGACGCCGCGCCGCCCTGCCAGATCAACGAAATACTGCCACGCCACACGGCCCGACCGCGCGCCACGGGTCGCTTGCCATTCGATCGCCTCGGCGTGCAGGGTCTTGGCGTCAATCTCGACCCCATAGGCATCGCAATAACCGCGGATCATATCCAGATACTGTTTCTGGTCGCAGGGATGGAAGCCCAGCCAAAGACCGAAGCGATCCGACAGCGATACTTTCTCTTCCACCGCCTCGGCGGGGTTGATAGCAGAGCCACGTTCGTTCTCGATCATGTCACGGGGCATCAGATGCCGCCGGTTCGACGTGGCATAAAGCACGACATTCTCTGGCCGCCCCTCGATCCCGCCATCCAGCACCGCCTTCAGCGATTTGTAATGCGCGTCGTCATGACCAAAGCTCAGATCATCGCAATACAGGATAAACCGTTGCCGCGCACCGCGCAGCAGGCTCAGCAGACGGCCCACCGATGGCAGGTCTTCGCGTTGCAGTTCCACAATGCGCAGACGGTCGTGCGTCTCGCGGACATGGGCGTGCACGGCTTTCACAAGGCTCGACTTGCCCATCCCGCGCGCGCCCCACAGCAGGGCGTTGTTGGCGGGCAGACCGGCGGCGAATTGCATCGTGTTGGCCAGCAACGTGTCGCGCGCGCGATCCACCCCGACCAGCAGCGACAGATCAACCTTGCTGACCGTTTCGACCGGTGCCAGATGGTCCGGCCCTGTCTGCCAGACAAAGGCCCCCGCTACATCAAAATCCGGGGTTTTCAGCGGCGGAGGAGACATCCTCTCCAACGCCGCTGCAATACGGTCCATCGGGTCACGGTTCACTTCAGGTCGTCCTCATCCTCTTCGAACTCTGCGAGGATCGGGTCATCATATTCGTCGTCATAATACCCGTCTGCGCGCAGCTGCTCTTCTCGTTTGCGTTCAACCCGCCCTACAAGAAAGATAGAGATTTCGTAAAGCCCGTAGACCACAACAAACAGGATCCCTTGGGTGATCACATCCGGCGGCGTGACAAGTGCGGCCAGCACCAGAATACCAACCACCGCATATTTGCGCACGTTGCCAAGCCCTTCGGCGCTGACCAGACCGGCCTTGCCCATCAGGGTCAGCAATACGGGCAGCTGAAAGCACAGGCCAAAGGCCACGATGAACTTGATCGTCAGGCTCAGATACTCCTGAGCCGACCCCTGGAACGCGATGGCCGCGATTCCGCCTGCGTTATCCGTCCCCTCGCCGACAAGCGTGCCCGCCTGCTGGAACCCAAGGAAGAAATCGAAAGCCAGCGGCGTCACGACATAAAAGGCAAAGGACGCGCCCAAAAAGAACATCAGCGGGCTCGAGATCAGGAAGGGCAGAAACGCGCCCTTCTCGTTCTTGTAAAGCCCCGGCGCCACGAAGCGCCACAGTTGGTAGCTGATATAGGGGAAGCCCAAAACCAGCCCGCCCAGCAAAGAGATAGAGATGGCAACGAAAAAGCCCTCTTGCAGCTTGATCAGGATCAACCCGCAGTCTTCCTGCCCACGCTCGGCCATAGCCGAACACAAAGGGTTCGTCAGGAAGTTAAAGATCGGATTCCAAACGGTAAAACAGATCACCATGCCGATGATAAAGGCGATCACCGAATGGATCAGCCGCGTGCGCAGCTCGGCCAGATGCTCGATCAGCGGGGCGGCGCTGTCGTCAATATCGTCTGATGCACTCATGTGTCACTCTTTTTGGCCGCTGGCGCTTTGGGCGCGGCTTTCTTGGCCGCAGGTTTCGCTGCGGCAGGTTTCTTGGCGGCAGGCTTCTTCGCAGACGTGGCTTTGGCTGGCGCCTTGGCGGCGGGAGCTTTCGCCGCCGGTTTCTCGATCTGTGGCGCGGCGGCGGGTGTCGCCAGTTTGGCCTCTGCGGCGTCGGCCTGTGCCAGCGCCTCGGCAGCTTCACGCTGCTTGCGCTCGGCACCGGCACGGGCGGTGGCGGCCTGGATCTTCTTGACATCCTCGGCCCGCTGCGAGGCCAGTTTGCCCGTCTCGCTTTCGGGGTCGAATTTGGACAGGGATTTGGTCGCTGATTTCACTTCGTCCATCGCCGATCCCAGCGGGTTCGTCGCGGTTTTCAACGTCTTGTTCAAACTGGACGACATCTCGCGCATGCCCGTGTCATCGGCGGCATCATTCATCGCATTGCTGAACTCGCGCGCCATCCCCTTGGCCTTGCCCACAAACTGGCCGACCTTGCGAAACAGCACCGGCAGGTCCTTGGGACCCACCACAATCAGCGCGACAACGCCAACGACCAACAGCTCTGACCACCCCATATCAAACATGAGAGCTTACACCCGGTCCTTGTCGGTCTTCGTGTCGGTGACAACAACGGTGTCATCGCTCAGCTCGGCAGTGTCCTTGTCGCCGTTTTTCACGTCATCTTCGCCTTCGCTGATGCCTTTCTTAAAGCTGGTGATACCCTTGCCGACTTCGCCCATCAGGCTGGAAATCTTGCCGCGCCCGAACAGGACCAGCACCACAACGGCAATCAGCAAAAGACCCGGAAGGCCGATATTGTTCAACATAGTCTCAACTCCATAATCCGAATGTGAGGCAGAGGGACTGCCCCCGCCAGTAAACTCTGTCTCTTTTTAGGCCCCTGCTCTGGCAGCTTGAAGGGCCAAAGCGTTTCCCTCGCCGCGCGGCCCCGCAAAATTTACGCCATCCGACGACCGCCCCAACACTCCTGACAGCTTTTTGGCAGTTGCCTTGCGCCCTGCCCCCCTGCGTGGCAAACAGAAACCATGCGCCGCAGCGACCGATTGTTTTCCCTGCTCTCCCTCTTGGGCGACCACCAGCTTCACCGGGCCGAGGATATGGCGCAGGCGGCGGGCGTGTCCTTGCGCACGCTCTACCGCGACATTGCGCGGCTGCAGGCGTCGGGCGTTGCGATCACCGGCACCCGTGGCGCAGGCTACCGGCTGACACCGGCGACGGTGCTGCCGCCGCTCTCCCTCTCCCCCGAAGAGATAGAGGCATTGCAACTCGCCCTCGCCGTTGTGCTTGAAACAACCGACCCCGACCTACAGGCCGCAGCGACCTCTCTGGCGCAAAAGATCGATGCGGCCTTGCCCGAGACCGCACAGCCCGCAACGCAGGACTGGCAGCGCATCGAACACCCTTTCGCCAATGCCGCGCGGGGGATGGGGCATCTGCCCGTGCTGCGCGCCGCAATCCGCGCGCGCCAGAAACTCAGGATCGTCTATAACGCCGACGATGGCTCGCTCGATACGCTGGTGCTCCACCCCTACAGGCTCAGCCATGCCGCGCGCAGTTGGACCCTGTCAGGTTGGGATGAAACCAAAGGGCAAAATACCACCCTGCGGCTTGACCTGATCGAGGCGACACACCCGCTGCCCGCGCTATTCACCGCGCCGCCCGTCTTCCAAATGGATTAAATCCTCGCCGAAGGCATCCCGCGGTGCCACAGGGGCAGTCGCCAGCGGTCTACCCTGCCGCATGCACCGGAAAGACAAAACAACGATCGCGGCGCACGGTCAGCCACATGACGGCCCCGGGCTGCGGCAAAAAGACATTGGGCACGGTGGCGCGCAGGGTGCTGCCGTCATGGTCCATGACAAATTCCACGAGACTCTCATTCCCCATGAAACGCGCACGCGCAACAACGGCGCGGGCCGCGGTGCCATCGGTCGAGGTTGGCAACGGCCCCTTGCCCGCACGGTCAAAGTCGATGCGCAAATGCTGGGGGCGGAATACGATATCCACCTGCGTCCCATCCGGCACGCCGGGGGCCAGAAACCGGCCAAAGACCGTATGCGCCAGCGCCCCAGACACCTCGGCCCGCAGCACATTCGCGTCCGAGAAAAACGCCACCGACGCGCGGTCGACGGGACGCGTGTACACGTTATAGGGGGCCCCCTGCTGCACGATCTTGCCATCGCGCATCAGGGCGATCTCGTCTGCCATGCGCATGGCTTCCTCGGGCTCGTGGGTGACCAGCAAGACGGCGGTACCTTCCTCTTTCAGGATGCCCAAAGTCTCGTCCCGGATGTCATCGCGCAGCCGGTTATCAAGACCCGAGAAGGGCTCGTCCATCAGCATGATCTTGGGCCGCGGGGCCAAGGCACGCGCCAGCGCCACGCGCTGTTGTTCGCCCCCCGACAGCTGATGCGGATAGCCGTCGATGAATCGCAGCAGGTCCACACGTTCAAGCAGTTCCTCGATACGGGCGCGGCGTTCGGCCTTGGTACCGGTTTTTAGGCCAAAGCCTACGTTGTCGGCCACGCTAAGATGCGGAAAAAGCGCGAAATCCTGGAACATCAACCCGATCTCGCGCCGTTCGGGGGGCACGCGGAAGACCGTGTCACAGATCAGCTTGCCGTCGACATGGATCGTACCGCTGTCCTGCATCTCGACGCCGGCGATCATCCGCAGGGTGGTCGACTTGCCACAGCCCGATGGCCCCAGCAGGCAGGTCACCTGCCCCGGCATGATTTTCAGGCTGACATCATCCACGACGGCCCGCCCGCCATAGGCGCGCTGCAGGTTCTTGATTTCCAGTCTCGGGTGCACGTCAGTCACTTCAGTCATGGGCGCGGTCTAATCCGATCAATTCGCTCGGGATCGACCGCTATCAGCCCCGCCGCGCGCCCGCAAGCACCGCCGCGAAGCCTGCGACCAGAACGACCACACAAATCACCAAAAGCTGTTCGTATTTATGCCCCTCTGGCAGCACCGCGGCAAAGGCGGGCCACGCACGGGCAAAATAGGCAAAGGCCCCGATCATCGCCGCCCCGAAGGCCGCCAGATAGGCCCATAGGGCGATCTGCCGCTGCATCACCAGCCCGACCACCAGCACCGGCGTCAGGAACATCGACGCAGTACCCGACACAGCCACCGCATCGAACAGCGTCGCATTGCCCCAGAGCGTCAGCACCGTGCCCGCAGCCATAAAGCCCAGCATCACGATCCGCCCGCCGTTCAGGCTACGCGGTGCGAGCTTCAGCTCTTCAACCACCAGACGCGCGGCAGAAGAGAGCGCGGAATCCAGCGTGCTCAGCGCCGAGACCAGCAGCGAAATCATCAGCGCCACAAACACCCACGCAGGAAACATCGTGGCCCAGGTGCCGATCAGCTCGCCCTCGTAGGCCGCACCGACAAGGCTCGCCTGAATGCCGAAGAACCCGAAGCCGATGATACACAGGGTCGAGATCCAGAAGGCATGCAGAAAGGACCGGCGCGTCACCTCCGGGTCGGCGATAAAGCCGCGGTCCATCATCACCGGATCATGCGCGGGGTAGGAAAACACTTGCAACAGCGCCACGGCCAGCAAGACCCAGCCGTTATAGGCCCCTGCTGTCCCCGGTGCCGTGACAACCGCCCCCAGATCAAAGCCGGGCGACACGACCAGCGCCACAAAGGCGACACCGAAAACCACGAGGAACACGACCATCTGCACCACATCGGTGCGCAGCGCAGCACTTAGCCCGCCCCAAGCGGAATAGCCCAGCCCCACAAGCGCCACGATCAGGATCGCAGGCGTGCCGCTGCCCGCCAGCACGGCGTTAAAGATCAGCCCCACCACCAGCAGATTGGCAAACACCTCGGACAAAAGCCGCAGCGCGATGACCATATTATAGCAGGCATTGCCCGCCCCGCCAAAGCGCGCGCCCAGCCAATCCTGCACTGACATAGCTCCGTTCTGGCGCAGACGTCCGACGATAAAGCCCCCGGTCAGGAAAGACCCGTAATAGGCCGCATAGGCCAGCGTGCCCGCGATGCCGTAGTAATATCCCAGGATCGCCGCGTTCATCAGGCTGCGCGCGAAAATCCACGTGGTGACCTGGCTGAGCACCAGCGTCCACAGCCCCGGCGCACCGCCTTGGGCCGTCATCCCGCCAAAGAACCCCTCGACCGAGGCACGGCGCGGTGCGGCCAGCAGACTTGCGGCGATGATGGCACCGAAGAGGACAAACAGAACAATGGGGGACATCAGGGAATACCTTTGAAAGGGACAGTAACGTCCATGGGTAGCCTAGCAAAAACCGCCGCGCTATCTGTTGCGCGGCGGTCTGTCGTAAACGTGATGAAATATGTCAGACGGGCGCGGGCGCCGCGACGGCGTCGCAGCGCCCGCCCCTCGTCCTTACATCGTGATATTGGTCGCCCCGCCGTCCAGCAGCAAGTTCTGCCCGACGATAAAGCCCGCGTGTTGCGAGCACAGGAAAGCACAGGCCGCGCCGAATTCATGCCGCGTGCCATAGCGCCCCGCGGGGATGGTCGATGCGCGCTCGCTGCGGGCCTCTTCCAGCGTGATGCCCTTTTGTTTGACGACGCCGCCATCCAGCGCATCGGCGCGGTCGGTGGCGTGGATGCCGGGCAGCAGGTTGTTGATCGTGACACCCTTGCCCGCGACCTGACGCGAGGTGCCCGCGACATAGCCGGTCAGACCGGTACGGGCCGAGTTGCTGAGCCCCAGAACGCCGATTGGCGCGCGCACGGATTGCGAGGTGATGTTGACGACGCGGCCCCAACCACGGTCCATCATCGCGGGCACCAGCGCCTTGATCATCGCGATGGGGGCCAGCATGTTCGCATCGAGCGCCTTGATGAAATCCTCGCGGTCCCAATCGCTCCACATGCCGGGGGGTGGGCCGCCTGCGTTATTGACCAGAATGTCGATCTGGCCCGCGGCCTCCAGCACCAGCTTCTGGCCTTCGTCCGTGGCGATATCGGCGGCGATGGTGGTGACCTCGACGCCATAGTCCTGACGGATGCGTTCGGCGGCTGTTTCCAGATCAGCGGCACCGCGTGCGTTCATCACCAGATCCACACCCGCTTCGGCCAGCGCCTCTGCGCAGCCCAGGCCGAGGCCCTTTGACGATGCGCAAACCAATGCGCGTTTTCCCTTGATTCCCAGATCCATAGCGATCTCTCCCGGTTAGTGTTCGCGCAAGTCGTAGCACTGTCTTCGCGGACAATGCCAGCAAAAGGCCAAAGGCTTGACCCGAATGGGACACAATCCTATGGCAAGGACACAAGAACCACCGGCAGTTGTGTGACTGCCGACCCCGATATCATTCACCTTTCGCGCGCAAAGGCCCGCCCCATGACCTCGCCCCGCCCTTCCCCTCCGCAAAGCGTCCCTGTCTTTCGTGCGACGCAATTCACGGCGACGGATGGTGCGAATATGGGCGACACGCTGTCTTTTGCCTCGGAACTGTTGCTGGATGATGTGTACGAGCTGTCCTATGGGGCGGAACCAGTGCGCCTGTCGATCCAGACGGCACCGGATGGCAGCCTGTCGATCGCGCCCGATACGCAAACCGGCACCAGCGGGGCCGCCCTGCATCTGGATTGCGCACTGACCTTCATGTCGCCTGACGGGCAGATCAACGATGCGATCCTGCTGGTCGAAGTGGCCGATGACGGCCATGCCGAAGCGATCTATCTGATCCCACTCAGCGCGCTGTCGTCCAAAGTGGAATACCGGCTGGTTGGCATCGACACCGAGACGATGCGCCAGAAGTTCGCGCAGGTGGCGTGCGTGTCCTTCACCCGCGGCACGCATATCACCATGGCCACCGGTGAGCAGCGCCCGATCGAGGAGCTCTGCGTCGGTGACAAGGTCCTGACCCGCGATGACGGCGTGCAGGCGATCCGCTGGATCGGGCAAAGCACCGTGCGCGCGGTTGGCGAATTCGCCCCGATCTGCATCAACGCGGGCACATTGAACAACGACAATGACCTGATCGTCAGCCCCGATCACCGCCTGTTCATCTACCAGCGCGAAGACCGTCTGGGGGCCGGCCGGTCAGAGCTGCTGGTCAAGGTCCGCCATCTGGTCAACGGCGATACGGTACGGGTGCAGGACGGCGGCTTCGTCGACTATTTCCAACTGCTGTTTGACGGGCACCAGATCATCTATGCCGAAGGCATCGCGGCGGAATCCATGCTGATCGACAGCCGCACCAAAGGCGTGCTGCCGCAAGAGCTGTCGGACGCCATGGGCGATGTCATCCCCGGCCATTCCGACCTGCCCCATGCGGGGCTGGATGTGTCGGAACCGCTGCTGGACCGCCCCGACGCCGCAGAACTGCTGCGCCGCGCCAGCATGCGCTGATCAGCCAAAGAATTCCTCGCGCACGATCTTGCCATTGGCCACGTGGTAGATGGCGACCTCTTTCATCTCCATCTCGGTGCCGCTTTCCTTTTCGCGCGCCGCAACATCAAAGAGGACAGCAAAACGGTCATCGCCATGGAGCATCGGGTCGCTGACATTCTGACGCGTCACCTCCATCGCGCTGTCCCACCACGCATGCTTGCCCTTGATGCCCTCAAGGCCCTGCGTCTCGCGCCCGTTTCCGTGGTCCATCCCTTCAACCGACACGGCGTCCTGCGCGTAAAGCCGATCAAGGTTCGCCACCTCGTGGCCCTCGCGGCAGCCTTTTACCAACGCATCTGCGATCTCTTTCAATTCCATTGTCACACCCCCTCTGGTTTCATCTGCCCCCATGATACCGCAGTTTCGCGCCGACCCCCAAGAAAATGCCACCACCCGCCTGATCCAAGCAGACTTGCGCGTGTGTACGGGCGTGGATATATGCCAATCCATGTTGGATACCCCCTCAAACCGCCCCGCTTTGCCTGCCGAAATTGCTCGGCGTCGCACCTTTGCGATCATTTCCCACCCCGATGCGGGGAAAACCACGCTGACAGAGAAATTCCTGCTGTTCGGCGGGGCGATCCAGATGGCCGGTCAGGTTCGCGCCAAGGGCGAGGCGCGACGCACCCGCTCTGACTTTATGGCGATGGAAAAAGACCGCGGCATCTCTGTCTCGGCTTCGGCCATGTCCTTCGATTTCATGAACAAGGGCACGAATTTCCGCTTTAACCTTGTGGATACGCCCGGCCACTCTGACTTTTCCGAAGATACCTACCGCACGCTGACCGCCGTTGACGCGGCCGTGATGGTGATTGACGGCGCGAAAGGCGTGGAAAGCCAGACGCAAAAGCTGTTCGAGGTCTGCCGCATGCGCGACCTGCCGATCCTGACCTTCTGTAACAAGATGGACCGCGAAAGCCGCGATGTCTTCGAGATCATCGACGAAATTCAGGAAAACCTTGCCATTGATGTAACCCCTGCAAGCTGGCCCATCGGCGTCGGCCGCGACTTTATCGGCTGCTACGACATCCTGCGCGACCGGCTTGAACTGATGGACCGTGCCGACCGGAACAAGGTCGCTGAAAGCATCGCAATCGAAGGGTTGGATGACCCGAAACTGGCCGAACACGTACCCGCCGCCCTGCTAGAGAAGCTGCGCGAAGACCTTGAGATGGTACGCGAGCTGATGCCGCCACTGGATGCGGCGCTGATGGCCGAAGGGTCGCTGACACCGATCTGGTTCGGGTCTGCGATCAACAGCTTTGGCGTCAAGGAACTGATGGACGGGATCGCCACCTACGGCCCCGAACCGCAGATTCAATCGGCAGAGCCAAGACAGATTTTACCTGAAGAACCAAAGGTTTCCGGCTTCGTCTTCAAGGTTCAGGCGAACATGGACCCCAAGCACCGCGACCGTGTCGCCTTCGTGCGGTTCTGCTCGGGCCACTTCAAGCGCGGCATGAAGCTCGACCATGTCCGCTCGGCCAAGCAGCTGGCCGTGTCCAACCCGATCTACTTCTTCGCCCAGGAACGCGCGCTGACGGAGGAGGCCTTCGCCGGCGACGTCATCGGCATTCCCAACCACGGCACGCTGCGGGTGGGCGACACGCT
>NZ_DGMH01000066.1:111397-123976 GCF_002388305.1 Sulfitobacter sp. UBA4523 | reverse complement strand
GCGCGTTTCTTGAACGCTGGCAGGACAAAGGGGTCTGGCAACGCGACGCGGATGGTGTGTTCTTTTTCGGCACCGAGACAGGCGACAGGCTGGCCTTGCGCGATATCGACACCGATGCGGAAAGCACGGCACCGGCAAGCGGGTTTTCGCAGCTGAAACCCAATGGCGGAGTGCGCCGCCTGATCGGCACCGCGCTTGTCCAGTTCCAACTGACCGACCCTGATCTTGCACGCCGTCAAAGTGCCGTCGATTCCATCGCCCGCCGCCCGGAGGCGGACCAACTGGCCCCCCTGCGCGCCTCGATCGAGGCAGAGACAGACGCGGCGCTGAAGGCCCGCAAGATCCAGTTGACCAACTTCCTCTCTGCCAGTTTTGGCGACACAGCCGCCGATCGTATCGCCGCGATCACATCGATGGCGAGCGATACCTCGATCGAGGCGCGGGCGGTGATGAACCAGATTCTATCGACCAAAACAGCGACTCCGTCTGAAACACCCACCGGCAACGTCGCGCGGGTGCTGACACCAGGGGAGGATATCTCACCCGATGCGGCCTATGCGCAGCTTGTGGCGGCTGATCTGGCCCCGGCGCCTGTGCCCCCCGGCGCGATCCGTGACGCTTTGGCGGCGAACGTTGTCAACGGGCGTGTGGGTGGCATCCCGACAGCGCGGCTGAATACCGATGCGGCGCGTGCGACCGCCTATGCCGCACTCGCCGCTGCGGGCACCGTGCCGCCGCTGGTGACCGCGCGGGACCAGCAAGATGCCATCGCGGGCATGACGTTCTACGAGGTGTATGACGAGCCCGACAGCGCCGTCACAGACGCCGCGCGGGCCACGCTCGACAGCATCGAGACCCGCGTCGCCGCCGCGCAAACCGTTGACCTGACGCTGGACGCGCTGTCGCTCGCGTCGATCTATTTCCTTGCCGCTATCGGCCTTGCCATCACCTTTGGCGTCATGGGGGTCATCAACATGGCCCATGGCGAGTTTATCATGATGGGGGCCTATACCGGCTATGTCGTGCAGCTGTTCGTGCCCGATTACACGCTGTCGATCATCATCGCCTTGCCGCTGGCCTTTGCGGTCACATTCGCCGCCGGTGTGGTGATGGAGCGGTTGGTGATCCGGCACCTCTACCACCGTCCGCTGGAGACGTTGCTGGCGACTTTCGGGATCTCTATCGCGCTGCAGCAACTGGCCAAGAACATCTTTGGCACGCAGGCACGCCCGCTGACCTCTCCGGCTTGGCTGGACGGGGCGTGGGTGATCTCGGATGTGATCCAGATCAGCTATATCCGCATCGCGATCTTCGTGTTGGCGCTGCTGTTTCTGGGGCTGATCCTGTTTGTGCTGAAACGCACGCGACTGGGGCTAGAGGTGCGCGCCGTGACGCAGAACCCCGGTATGGCGGCCAGCATGGGCATCAACCCCGACCGCATCAACATGATGACCTTCGGCCTTGGCTCGGGCATCGCGGGGATCGCGGGGGTGGCCATCGGGCTTTATGCCAAGGTTACGTCCGAGATGGGGGCCGATTTCATCGTGCAATCCTTCATGACCGTGGTCGTGGGCGGCGTTGGTAACGTCTGGGGCACGCTGGCCGGGGCCTCGCTCATCGGTTTCCTGCAAAAGGGGATCGAATGGTTCAACCCGTCCAATACCCTCGCAGCCCAGACCTATATGGTGCTTTTCATCATCCTGTTCATTCAATTCCGTCCCAAGGGCATCGTTGCCCAAAAGAGTCGGGCAGCGGCGGATTGATCCATGCGTAAAACATTCCTTTCCGAAAACCCTTCCGTCCTGTGGTTCATCGCGCTGCTGGGGCTGTTTACCCTCGCGGTCGCCATCGGGTCAGAGGCGACAGGCACCGGCCTCATCTCTACCTCTATGGTCAAGACATTGGGCAAAACGCTGTGCCTGTGTCTGATCGCCATCGCGATGGATGTGGTCTGGGGCTACTGCGGTATCCTGAGCCTCGGGCATTTCGCTTTCTTCGGCATCGGCGGTTACGCCATCGGCATGTGGCTGATGTATGCGCGGACCGAAGGCATCGTGTTGTCGAGCCTTGAAGGTCAGGTGATCCCGCCCACACCGCAAGAGGTGCAGGACGCCATCGGTAACCAGATCTTCGGCGTCGTTGGCAGCTCTGACTTTCCGTGGCTCTGGGCCTTTTCCGACAGTCTGTTCCTGCAATTGCTGATGGTGGTGGTTGTGCCGGGGCTGCTGGCGCTGGTCTTTGGCTGGCTGGCGTTCCGCAGCCGTGTCACGGGCGTTTACCTGTCGATCCTGACGCAGGCGATGACGCTGGCGCTGTCGCTGTGGCTGTTCCAGAACGACAGTGGTCTGCGCGGCAACAACGGGCTTTCCGGTTTGCAGAATATTCCGGGGTACGAAGACACCTCGCAGGCGACCATCAGCCTTGTGTTCTTTATGGGGTCGGCGCTGGCGCTGGCGCTTGGGTATATCCTGTTTGCATGGGTGGTATCGGGCAAGATGGGCAGCGTGGTGCAAGGCATCCGCGATAACGAGGCCCGCGTCCGCTTCCTTGGCTACCGTGTGGAACGCTACAAGCTGTTCATCTTTACCCTGACCGCCGTGATCGCCGGTATCGCCGGGGCGCTTTATTACCCGCAGGCCGGCATCATCAACCCGGCAGAGATCGCGCCGATTGCATCGATCTATCTGGCGGTCTGGGTCGCGATTGGCGGGCGCGGGCGGCTTTACGGCGCGGTGATCGGGGCGGCATTCGTATCCTTGCTGTCCAGCTGGTTCACAGGGGGCGGTGCCCCTGCCATCGATCTGGGGTTCTATACGATCCTATGGACCGACTGGTGGCTGGTACTGCTTGGCGTATCCTTTGTTTGCGTCACCTTGTTCTTCCCCAAGGGGATCGGCGGCCTGTTTGATTATCTGGTGAGGAAACCGTCATGAACGATACCCTGTTAGAAGTCTCCGGCGTGTCGAAATCCTTTGACGGGTTCAAGGCGATCAACAACCTGTCGATCCAGATCGCAGAGCCGGAACTGCGCGCTGTGATCGGGCCGAACGGGGCGGGCAAGACCACCTTTATGGACATCATCACCGGCAAGACGCGCCCCGACAGCGGCCATGTCGTCTGGGGGGAGCGGAACATATCGCTGCTTGGTATGTCAGAGGCGGATATCGCGAACGAAGGGGTGGGGCGCAAGTTTCAGAAACCCACCGTGTTCGAGGCGCAGACCGTGCGGCAAAACCTTGCGATGGCGCTGAAGAACCCGCGTGGGCCGCTGGCCGTCCTGCTGCACCGCAAGACCCCGTCCAACGCTGCGCGGATCGAAGGCATCGCGGCAGAGATCGGCCTGACCGACAGCCTGACCCGCATCGCCGGAGAGTTGAGCCACGGCCAGAAGCAATGGCTTGAGATCGGCATGCTGCTGGCGCAGGAGCCGCGTCTGCTGCTGGTCGACGAACCCGCCGCCGGCATGACGGTTGAGGAACGCGAAAAGACCACCGATATCCTGAAACGCGCTGCCAAGACCCGCGCCGTGGTCGTGGTCGAACATGACATGGAATTCGTGCGCAGGCTCGACTGCAAGGTCACGGTGCTGCACGAAGGATCGGTGCTGGCCGAAGGCAGTCTTGACCACGTGACATCCAACCCGAAAGTGATCGAAGTTTATCTGGGGCGCGGCCATGCTTGAAGTTGAAAATCTGGACCTGCACTATGGTCAAAGCCGCATTCTTTACGAGGTGTCCTTTCAGGCCCCCAAGGGGCAGATCACGACCTTGATCGGCAACAACGGGGTCGGCAAGACCTCCACCCTCAAGGCGATTGCCGGGCGGCATCCGGCGTCGGCGGGCACGATCACCGTTGATGGAACTCCCGTGCGTTTGACCACGGCCTTTCAGGCGGCGAATGCGGGCATTGCCTATGTGCCGCAGGGGCGCGAGGTTTTCCCGATGATGACGGTAGAGGAAAACTTAGAGACGGGGTTTGCCTGCCTGCCCAAGGCCGACCACCACATTCCAGATCACATTTACGATCTGTTCCCTGTCTTGCGGGATATGAAGGCGCGGCGCGGGGGGGATCTGTCGGGCGGGCAGCAGCAGCAGCTTGCCATCGCACGGGCGCTGATCACGCGACCGCGGGTCTTGTTGCTGGACGAACCGACTGAAGGCATCCAGCCCAATGTGATCCAGCAGATCGGGGATGCGCTGCGGTTGCTGCGCACCCAAGGCGAGATGGCGATTGTATTGGTCGAACAGAATGCCGATTTCGCCTATGCGCTGGGCGACAGCTTTATCGTGGTCGAAGGCGGGCGCAACGGGCCGCGCAAGCTGAAGGCCGATTACACCAAGGACATGCTGATCGCCGATCTGGCGCTTTAGGCCACCATCGCCACGTCGGGGTCTTCGGTCGAGGGGCAGGTGAACCAGAACACGGTTTCCTCCCCCGGCACACTGTCGAACCCGATCTCCCCGCCCATGGCCTCTACCAGATGGCGTGAGATATTGAGCCCAAGCCCGGTGCCACCGCGCTGTCGCGTGTTCGATGCTTCGGCCTGCGAGAACGGCTGGAAGATGCGTTCGCGGAACTCCTCTGAAATGCCGTTGCCCAGATTGGTGACAGAGATTTTGGTCATGTCGCCCACCGGCGCTGTGGTCACTGTCACGGCGGTTTCGGGGTAGGCGAACTTGCAGGCATTGGACAAGAGGTTGGTCAGCACCTGCATAATCCGGTTCTTGTCGGTCAGCACGTGGTGATCGGGATCGGGCGTGTCTACGTCGATCTCGACTTTCCATTCGCTGGCATAAGGCTCTACCTGCTCGGCGGCGAGGGTGACGATATCGCCCAGCTTCTCCGGTTTCGGCACAACGGTCATGCTGCCTGCGTTGATCTTTTCCATGTCCAGAATGTCATTGACCAGCGCGACAAGCCGGTCGCAGTTGGCCGTGGCGATCTGCACCAGACGCACCGCGCCGGCATCCGGATCGTCCTGTGTCTGGGCCTCGAGCAGCCCCAACGCCCCCTTGATAGAGGTCAGCGGCGTGCGCAGTTCGTGGCTGACGGTGGCGACAAAGTCGTGCTTCATCTGTTCAAGTTTGTTGCTTTCGGTGATGTCTATCTGAATACCCAGCATCCGCAGGGCGCGCCCGTTCTTCGCCCGCTCCACCACGACCGCATCCGATTTGATCCAGCGCCAGTTGTCCTGACCGACGCGGATGCGAAAGCGGGCCTCGGCGCGGTCGGTCATCCCGTTCAGACAGGCGAGTTCGATCTTCTTGACCACCGCCGCATCGTCGGGATGCACATGCTGCATCTTATCGTAATAGGGGTTCTGACAGGCGGGGTCAGCGGGGTGGTGCATGATGTCGCGCCACGTGTCCGACACTACAGATGTGTCATTTTCCAGATCAATGTCGAAGACCCCGATATGCGCACTGCTGAGCGCGAGGCTCCACCGTTGTTCGGTTTCCGCGATCTTGAGCGTGCGGCGTTCGCTGTCGGTGATATCGCGCAGCATCAAGGTGATACGGGTCTCTGCGTCGGCGGTAAGCCAGGTGTTCTTCTCGACCTCAAGTGTGCGGGGTTCTGTCGTACCTTTGTGGGGCGGCACCACGACTTTCACACCGCCGTCGGCACGGTGGATGTCGACCTCGGGCAGCAGGTCTTGCACGAAATCGCCCGTCGCGTCCTTGCGGTGCCCGGCCGCGATCAGATGCTGTCGCGCGGCATCATTCAAATGCAGGATTTCCCCCGATTGCCGGACCGAGATAATCGGCAGCATCGCATTTTCGAGGATCGAGCGTTTCTCTTGGTGCTGCGTCTCAAGCTCGCGGGTTTTGTCGGCCACCGTCTGGTTGATGGTCAGATTACGTTTCAGGATCACCGACTGGATGATCAGGATCAGCGCCGTGATGGTCAGCGACAGCGCCAGCACGATCCATTTGGCGTTGTTCGGTTGCGCGGCCTCGAAGGCCGGGGTGCTGGCCCAGTGCAGGGTCATGCGTTGGCCATAGCCCGTATGGTCACGCGAAAATTCAAACGCCGGTGGGGGGGCATCGCTAGCGACGGTCGGGTGGTGCTGGAACGGGGTGCCATTCTCATCATAGAAGGACACATCCAGCGTGATGAGGTCATTTTGCGCGGCGAAGAGATCGCTAAAGATTTCGTCCACATCGACCATCGCAAAGGCGACGCCCAGAAACGCCGCATCAGGATCGCGGGTGCCGTCAGAAGCGGCGCCGGGGCGGAAAATCGGTTTGATCAGCAGGGCATGGGAGTTTTCGCCGTGGAGCGCAGGGGTTGTCGAAAGCGTCTTGCCACTTGCATAGGTGGCGAGGGCCGTGGCCAGAAGATCTGCGTTGCTTGAAAACTCTGTCCCGACCATGCCGGCGAAGTTTTCCGTCGGTGTGGCGCGCTGGATCACGAAATCCTTCAGCGTGCCGTCGGTTTCGTCATACACAGGGACGGCAAAGCCGATGGCGTCCAGCACGTAGGAACCGTCTGCAATATGGACCGACGTGGCGTAGGTCTCCATATCCTGCGCCGTTACCTCGTCAGAGGCAGCGACAAAGCCCGCGACACCGTCGAGCGTCCTGCCGTATTCGTCGGCGCGCCGCCCCATTGACGACAACCCTTGGCTGACCAACGCGTGAAACCTGTCCTGCGCTTGGACCTGCACAGTATTGCCCGCCACAAAGAAGAACAAAAAGGAAAGCCCGATGCAGACGCAAAGGGTAAACAGTTGGAAGTAGGCTAGCTTGCGCGGAATTGTCATCGTTGCCCTGTCACTCAGTCCTGCACAGAGGGTTGTACGCTCTGCATCTCTTGAATTTCTCTGCCATCGTTAATGGTTTCTGAAACTGGCGGAATTATGGCGCTGTTGCTCATTTCACACAAAGCGCTTGCGGCCTTGGACGTGTTTGCAGCGCATATACCAAGGGTGTTTCGGGAACCCGCCGCTGTTTCGGGTCGTTTGTCTTGGGGATGTGATCAAATAGCCACGTGAGAACGGGCCTTTTGTGCACCCGCTGTTTCAGTAACGAGTAAGGAAGAACCCATGGAAGAAGTCGACGCCAACCCCGGCCTGATTTTCGATAAACTTGACGGCTGGTTGGACGGCTTTTTCAGATTGCTCCCGAATATCGGCGTCGCGCTGGTTGTGGCCGTGGTGTTCTGGTTTCTGGGAATGGGCATCGGCGCGCTGATCCGCAAATCCGCCGGGCGCCGCGGACGCGAGAATTTGGGCGACGTGGGCGGGGCACTGATGCGGTGGGCCGTGACTATTATCGGCTTCATGCTGGCGGTGACCATCGTCGCCCCGACGGTCACACCGGGGGATCTAATTGCCGGGTTGGGCGTCAGCTCTGTCGCGATCGGCTTCGCGTTCAAGGACATTTTGCAGAACATGCTGGCAGGTATCCTGATCCTGCTGCGCCAGCCCTTTGAAGTCGGCGACCAGATCGTGTCGGGCGGGCATGAAGGCACGGTCGAAAAGATCGAGACCCGCGCCACGATGATCAAAACCTATGACGGTCGTCGCGTGGTGATCCCGAATTCGGACATTTATACAGACAGCGTGGTGGTCAATACCGCCTTTGACACGCGCCGGTCGGAATATGACATCGGCATTGGCTGCAGCGACGACTGGGATACCGCGCGCAAGGTCATGCAGGATGCCTGCGCCAGCGTTGAGGGTGTAGAGACCGACCCAGCCCCCGAAACGATACCGGTCGAACTGGGCGATTCCGCCAACATCGTCCGCTTGCGGTGGTGGACGAAATCGGACCGTGCGTCGCAGATCCATACCTTCGGGGCGGTGCTGCAGGCCGTCTATAAGGCGCTGGATGAAAAAGGCATCGATATGCCCTATCCGACGCAGGTGCATCTGTTCCACGACCAGACCGAAGCGACCGACGGCGACCGCCGCGCGCAGCGCGAAGGGTGGCCTGCGGGCGAGGGCGACGTGCCGAAATCGCGTGCTCAACAACGCGACGAGAAAGAAGAGAAAGCGCGTCAATCCGACGCCTGATCAATCCAGAAAAGAAGGAATTATATGTTTTTCGACAATACGGTACTGGATGTTCTGGCCCGCGGCTTCGTGCTGAGCGGTGTGGCGCTGATCTGGATCATCCTCATGGTGCGGATCGTCGGGCTCAATTCTTTCTCCAAAATGACGAACTTCGACTTTGTGACCACCATCGCCTTCGGCTCATTGCTGGCGGGGGCGGTGCAAGCGTCGGATTGGAAGGCGTTCTTCCAGACCTTGGTTGCGACCGCTTGCCTCTTCCTTTTCCAGTTCGGCCTATCCTATCTGCGCCGCCGGTCAGAAACCGCTTTGCATACCATCCAGAACGCGCCGGTCTATCTGATGGAGAATGGCAAGATCTGTGAAGAGGCGATGCGGGTCAATCGCGTGTCACGCAGTGACCTGATGGAGAAGCTGCGCGAATCCAATGTCATGCGGCTGAGCGATGTGCGTGCCGCCGTGTTCGAGACGACGGGCGAAGTCTCTGTTCTATGCGGGGACGAGGTGGATGACGCGATGCTGGAATACGTCCAACGCGTCTAAACGATATACCTGAGTATTTAAGTCGCTTGTAGCGGCGGGCGTTTTGCGCAATCTGTGGGGTATGCCTGTGACCTTATCAGATTTCGAAGCCTCCGCCCACGCGACCCTTGCCGCTGATGTGTTTGCCTACCTTGAAGGCGGCGCAGAAGGCGAGCTGTCGCTGCGCCAGAACCGCGCCAGCTTTGGCCGGATAGGATTGTTGCCGCGCCTGTTGGCGGACTGTGCTGGCGGCCATACGCGCACGACGATATCGGGGCAGCCCGCGGCGCATCCGATTATGGTCGCGCCGATGGCGTTCCAACGGCTGTTCCACACGGAGGGCGAAACTGCGACGGCACTGGCCGCCGCCGCGCAGGAGGCGGTGATGGTGGTCAGCTGCCAGACCAGCATCGCGCCCGAAGACATCGCCACCATCCCCGGGCGACGCTGGTTCCAACTTTATATGCAGGCGGATCACGATAGCACGATGACTTTGGTCAACCGCGCGGTGGACTGCGGGGCAGAGGCGCTGGTGGTGACGCTTGACGCGCCGATCAACGGCCTGCGCGACCGCGAGGTTGCCGCGGGCTTTGCGCTGCCGGATGGCGTGCGCCCCGTGATGCTGGACCCGCTGCCGCAACCACCGCGACCGCAGTTGCAAGACGGGCAGAGCGTGGTGTTCGACGGGATGATGGTCTTCGCCCCCACATGGACAGACCTGACGCGGCTGATTGCGGACAGCCCCGTTCCGGTGATCATCAAAGGCTGTCTGCGTGCCACGGATGCGCGGCGGTTTGTGGATGCCGGTGTTGCGGGGATCATCGTGTCAAACCACGGGGGCAGGGTGCTGGATACTGTTCCCGCCCCCGTCACGCAGCTGGCCGCCGTGGTGCAGGCGGTGGGGCAGGATGTGCCGGTCTATCTGGATGGCGGCATCCGGCGCGGGAGCGATGTGTTCAAGGCGCTGGCGTTGGGGGCCGAGGCTGTGCTGGTCGGTCGCCCCGTGATGCACGGGTTGATCGTCGACGGGGCACGCGGGGCCAGTCAGGTGTTGCGTCGCTTGCGGGACGAGCTGGAAGTGACGATGGCCCTATGCGGCTGCGCAACAGTTGCGGACATCACCCCCGATATGATCACAGCCTTCGGCGGCGACCCGATCAGCGAAAGCGATAGCTGATCGGGATTGCCAGATTGAACGGGCCGGCACCCATGGCAGAGGGCGGGCGCGGCAGTGTTTGCAGCCGGTCAAAGATATCCAGCGCCGCCTGATCCAACACTGGCCAGCCGGAGGATTTGGACACCTCGCGCGCTTTGATCTGACCGTATTGATCCAGCGTGAAGGCCACGGTTGTGGTCCCCTCGGCGCGGGCTTCGCGGGCGCGGCGGGGATAGTCCTTGGCGGCATTCAACGCCAGAACCAGCGATTTTTGCCAATCCGTGATCTCTGCCCGTTCGGCGTCTGTCAGCCCCTGTTCCTTGGCCGCGCTTTGGTCCTGTTCGTCCTGACCCGCGCTCGCCTTGGGGGCGGCAGCCGTGCTTTGGGCGGCGTTCTCGTTTTCGGTCTCTTCCTGCAACTCGGTCGGCGTTTCGGTCGCCTCCTTGTCGGTGTCGACTTCCTGATCGGGGTTGGCGATCTTGAACTGTAGTTCGGGGTCGTCCGGCGTATGCGGTATCTGTGCCAGCAGCGGATCGTTCGACGCTTTGGCTTCCTCGCGTTCGGCCGGGCTTTCGAGCGTGGCTTGGCTATCCTCGGCGGGTGGCCCGTCGGGGAGGTCGGTTTCAGGCGCGGCCATGATCATCTCGACCTCGGCCAGATCGATCAGCTCGCGGCCCTGAATGCCCGCTTCTTCCGGTGGCTCGTAGGCGGCGGCCTGTGTCAGCCAAAGTGCGACCAGCGCGCCATGCACGCTGATGCTCAGCCCGGCCCCCAGCATCAAGCCGGCACCATATCGCGGGGCGTAGGCAAAGCTCATTCTGCGGTGTCCTGTGCAGCGGGGGCAGGCGAAGCGGTTGCCACGTCACCTGCTGCCGAAGGGGCGGCCCCGCCCTCGTCCTCAAGCCCGACGAGGCCGATCTTCAGATAGCCTTCGCTGCGCATGCGGTTCATCACGGCCATCACCTCGCCATAGGGAACCGAACGATCAGCATTGATATAGATGCGCGTGCCCAGGTCCAGACGGGTCAGGATGCCAAGCCGCATGTTCAGATCCCCCAAGGATACCTCTTCTTCGCCCACGCTCAGGCTGAGGTCCTGATGGATGGTCACAAAGACCGGATCATCGGGGCGCGGCGCGGGTTTGCCGGTGGCGACCGGCAGCTCTACGTTGACGTCCACAGTGGACAGCGGGGCCGCCACCATAAAGATGATCAGCAGAACCAGCATCACGTCGATAAACGGTGTGATGTTGATATCCGCATTGGGGGCAAGATCGTCGCCGCCGTCAGAAAGTCGCACGCCCATCGGGGTTACTCCGCTGCCAGTTTGGTGGCGATATCAGGGGTGGTATGGGGCACGTCGGCGGTACGCTCTGCACGGTCCAGATCACGCGATAGGCAGCGCTCCACCAGCGCCGCGGCATCCCCCACACGCGCGCGGTAGCCGGTGACGACGCGGGTGATGTGGTTATAAAGCAGCACGGCGGGGATCGCGGCGACCAGACCGATGGCGGTGGCCAGCAGCGCTTCGGCGATACCGGGGGCGACGACTGTCAAGCTGGTGCTGCCGCTTTCAGCGATGCCGATAAAGCTGTTCATGATGCCCCAGACTGTGCCGAAAAGCCCGATGAACGGTGCCGTCGACCCGATGGAGCCCAGGATCATCGCACCGGACTGCATCGCGCGCGCGGCACCCGCTTCGATCCGCGAAAGCTCGGAGGCGACGCGTTCCTTGATACCCGCCTTGTTCAACCCGTCAGAGATGTCGATCTCGGCCAAAGCGGCGCGGATCATGGCGCGCATGGGGCCGGAAAAGGATTTCGCCTGCGCGCCTTTGACGGCACCTGCCTTGGCAAGCTTGCGGTAGGACCGGCGCAGCCGCGCGTTGGCCCAGCTAACCTGCAGGATCTTGCCCGCCCATACGGCCCAGCCCAGAACCGAGGCGATGGCCAGCCCGAACATCACCGCTTTCACGACGATATCGGCCCCCATGAACATCGCCAGCGGCGAATGGCCGCCCTGTTGCGCGGCCACGCGCATCGGCTCGGACAGGGCAGGGCCGATCCATTCGTCAGCCCATGTGATCAGCGCGATATTGACCGACGCAGTGTCGGCTGCGGCCAGTTGCGGGGTTGCGACAAGGACGGCCGCCAGAAGGATGCTTGGAAATTTCATATCAGGTCTCTGCCCATTGTCGGATGAGGTTGTGGTAGATGCCGGTCAGGCGCACAGCGGTCGGGTCGTTCAGACCCGCGCTGGCCGACAGCTCTTGGATGGATTGATCCAGATCGAAGAGAATCTCGCGCTGGCCGCCGTCGCGGATCATCGACTGCACCCAGAAGAAGGATGCAACGCGCGCACCACGGGTGACAGGCGTGACCTGATGCAGCGAGGTTGACGGATAAAGCACGCAGTGCCCCGCCGGCAGTTTGACCGACTGGGTGCCGTAGTTGTCTTCGATGACCAGCTCGCCACCGTCATAGTCGTCGGGGTCATTCAGGAACAGCGTGCACGACAGGTCGGTCCGCAGGCGCTGGCCGGTTTGCGGGTTCACGCGGATGGCGTTGTCGACATGCACGCCGAAGGTCTCTGCCTCTTCGTAGCGGTTGAACATCGGGGGCAGGACATGCAGCGGGAGGGCAGCGGAAACCCACGTGGGGTTGCCCATCAACCGCTGGAGCACCAGCGTCTGCAGATCAGGCAGAACGGGGCTGTCGAGGGGAATTTGCTGATTGCGCTTGGTTTGCGCCGATTGCGCGCCGGCGGTGTTGCGGCCGTCGTCCCATTGGGCCGTGTCGATCACAGATCGGATATGGGCAACTTCCTGCGGTGACAGGATATTTTCGACGCAAAGCAACATGGTGTATCCTTTCAAGGGGATCGGCTGG